>NZ_JAODZG010000070.1:0-10633 GCF_029835135.1 Stenotrophomonas sp. GD04145
CGGCGCCCCGCCCCGCCCACGACCTTTTGGCACACCGCTTGCAGCTTCCCGGGCAACGTTCCCGTGGGAGTGCATCGTGCGCAACCTGATTACCGACTACCTGGGCGTACATGCCCAGGCCATGCCGTTGCGCGAACAGCGGATGAAGCTGATCGCCAGCAATCTCGGCAATGCCGATACCCCCGGCTACAAGGCCCAGGACCTGGACTTCGACGCCGCCCTGCGCAGCGCACAGGGACAGGATGGCAACGGCCTGATGGCCACCACCCACGAGCAGCACTATGCGATCAACAACGGCCTGAATCCGTTCCAGATCGCGCGCGAGGGTGTCCAGCCCAGCCTTGACGGCAATACCGTCGATCCGGATGCAGAGCGCGCCGCCTACGGTCGCGCCGCGCTGGAGTACCGCGCATCGCTCAGCTTCGTCGAGAGCAAGGTCCGTTCCATGCTGACCGCGATCACGGGGCAATAAGCCATGAGCAACCTGCCGATCTTCGACATCGCCGGCTCCGCGCTGCAGGCGCAGTCGGTGCGCATGAGCACCATCGCCTCCAACCTGTCCAACGCCGACACCGTTGCCGGCTCGGCCGAGGCCGTCTACAAGCCGCTGGAGCCGATCTTCCAGGCGGTCACGAGCAAGGACGACCCGAACATCACCTCGGTGCAGGTGAAGGAAATCACCCGCAGCGAGGCAGCGCCGATCAAGCGCTACGAGCCCGGCCACCCGCTTGCCGACGCCGACGGCTACATCTACCAGCCTGACGTCGATCCTGTCGCGCAGATGGTCAATCTGATCTCGACCTCGCGCAACTACCAGGCCGGCGTGGAGATGTTGACCACCGCCAAGGAACTGGCCCTGGCCACCCTGACCATGGGCCGCTGAGGCCCGCAGTACCGGATACCGCCATGACCACTGCCGTCAACAACCAGACCAGCCAGGACGTCTACTCCGCACTGGGCCTGAATGCTCCCAACAGCAACGCCACCAAGAAGAAGAACACCCTGGACCAGGCCGACTTCCTGCGCCTGATGACCGAGCAGCTGCAGCACCAGGACCCGCTCAAGCCCATGGACAACACGCAGATGGTCGCGCAGATGGCGCAGATGTCGACCGTGCAGGGCATCACCGACCTGAACACCACGGTGCAGGGCTTCCAGCAGTCGATGGCCAGCGACCAGGTGCTACGTGGCGCCGCGCTGGTGGGGCACCAGGTGCTGGTGCCGTCCGAGAAGCTGGTGCTGGAGAACGAAGGCAGCGTCGAGGGCACGGTGGCCGCGCCCGGCGCCGGCATCATCACCGTGGACATCACCGATGCCAACGGCGCCAAGGTCACCTCGATCAGCGTCGAGGCCAAGGCCGCGGGCGAAACCGCATTCCAGTGGGATGGCAAGGATGCCGCCGGCAACCGCATGGAGCCGGGCAAGTACAGCGTGGTCGCCAACCATGTCGATACCGCTGGCAAGAGCACCAAGCTGTCCACCTATGTGCAGGCACCGGTGGAAAGCGTGACCGTCGGTTCCGATGGCCTGTACCTGAACCTCAAGGGCCTGGGCACGGCCCCGATCGACTACGTGCTCCGCGTCAGCTGAGCCGCCTACCCGCATCTACCAGGAGCATCCCATGGGCTTCAATGTCTCGCTGTCCGGCATCAATGCCGCCAACTCCGACCTGAGCGTCACCGCCAACAACGTCGCCAACGTCAACACCACCGGCTTCAAGCAGTCGCGCGCCGAGTTCGCCGACCTGTTCGCCGCCACCAGCTACGGCCTGTCGAAGAACGCGGTCGGCTCGGGCGTGCGCGTCTCCAACGTGGCCCAGCAGTTCATCCAGGGCAACAACGAGCAGACCGGCCGCAGCCTGGACATGGCGATTTCCGGTGAGGGCTTCTTCACCATGAACATGAACGGCCAGCGGGTGTACTCGCGTGCCGGCAACTTCCAGACCGATGCCGCAGGCTACGTGACCAACCCGCAGGGCGCGCGCCTGCAGGTGTTCGCGCCCAACACCGACGGCACCAACTTCGACGCCGGTCGCATGATCGACCTGCAGCTGCTGACCACCGACAGCCCGCCCCGGCAGACCAGCGATGTAAAGGTTGGTTTCACCCTGCCGGCCAACGCCAAGGAACCGACGGTGCAGCCGTTCGATGCCACCAATTCCAACAGCTACAACCACTCCAGCGGCGGCATTACCGTGTATGACTCGCTGGGCGTGAGCCACATCCAGGTGTCGTACTTCGTCAAGGAAGCCGGCGTCAACCAGTGGACCGTGCACAACTTCGTCGACGGCGAACCCGCAGGTACCCCGACGCCGGTCACCTTCGACAACAGCGGCAAGCTGACCGCACCGGCCAACGGCAGGATCAGCCTCGGCACGTTCACCCCGACCACCGGCGCGGGCGAGTTGAACATGACCCTGGACGTGAGCGGCTCGACCCAGTACGGCGAGAAGTTCGCCCTGCGCAACACCCAGCAGGACGGTTACGCCGCGGGCAAGCTCAACGAAATCACGGTGTCGGACACCGGCGTGGTCTACGCACGCTACTCCAATGGCGACGACAAGCCGCTCGGCCAGGTTGCGCTGACCACCTTCAACAACCCGCAGGGCCTGGAGCAGAAGGGCAACAACGTGTGGGCGGAGACGTTCGATTCGGGTACGGCCCGTACCGGAATGCCCGATACCTCCAACCTCGGCAAGATCCAGGCCGGCTCGCTGGAGGCGTCCACTGTCGACCTGACCGAGCAGCTGGTCAACATGATCACCGCGCAGCGCAACTTCCAGGCCAACGCACAGATGATCACCACCCAGGACCAGATCACCCAGACCGTCATCAACATCCGTTGATGAGCCGCTGACCCTGTCACGGAACTCCCCGCATGGATAAAGCCCTCTACGTGGCGATGACCGGTGCCCGCGCCTCCCTGCAGGCGCAGGGAACGCTCAGCCACAACCTCGCCAACTCCGATACCCCCGGCTTCAAGGAAGCGCTGGCCAATACCGAGGCCTTCCCGATCCAGGGCCGGGGCTTTGCCTCGCGGGTCGATGCGCTGCATGTCGACGCCGGCTTCAACCGCCGGCCCGGTGCGCAGCACATCACCGGCAAGCCGCTGGACCTGGCGCTGCAGACCGGCACCTGGCTGGCCGTGCAGTCCAGCGACGGCAGCGAAGCGTACACACGCGGCGCGGCACTGTCGGTGACACCGAACGGTCAGTTGGTGACCTCCGGTGGGCGCCCGGTACTGGATGACAACAACAACCCGATCGCCATTCCGCCTTACCAGGCGATGGAGATCGGCAACGACGGCACGATCTCGATCATCCCGCAGGGTGAAGGCCCGCAGACCATGGCCATGATCGGCCGGATCAAGGTGGTGCAGGCACCGGACGAACGGCTCGAGCGCGGTCTTGATGGCCTGTTCCGCAACACCGATCCGCTGCAGCCGTTCGCCCAGGCCCTCGGGCCCACCGTGCACAGCGGCCAGCTGGAGGGCAGCAACGTCGATGCCGCCGGTGCACTGGTGCAGATGATCCAGCTGCAACGCCAGTACGAAATGCAGGTGCAGGTGATCAAGCACGGTGATGACAACGCACGCAGCGCCAACAGCCTGCTGCGACTGGGCAGCTGACGGAATTCCGCCGGCGCCGCGTAACGGCACTGGCACACCGCTTGCACGCCGTACCCCATGGGCCGCAGCACGCGGCCGGTTTCAGCCAGACAGGACTCCGAAGATGAACCAGGCATTGTGGATCGCGAAAACCGGACTGGATGCGCAGCAGATGCGCATGTCGGTGGTTTCCAACAACCTCGCCAACACCAACACCACCGGCTTCAAGCAGGACCGCGCCAGCTTCGAGGATCTGTTGTACCAGCAGGTCCGCCAGCCGGGCGGCGCATCGTCGGCGCAGACCCAGCTGCCGACCGGCCTGCAGCTGGGCACGGGCGTGCGCGTGGTGGCCACCGCCAAGAACTTCGAGCAGGGCAGCCAGCAGCAGACCGGCCGCGCGCTGGACGTGATGGTCAATGGCCGGGGCTTCTTCGAGGTGCAGCTGCCCGATGGCAGCTCCGCCTACACCCGCGACGGCTCGTTCAAGATCAACCAGGACAGCGAACTGGTCACCAACAGCGGTTACCCGGTGCAGCCCGGCATCCAGATTCCCGAAGGCGCGCAGTCGGTGACCATCGGCAGCGACGGCACCATCAGCGTGAAGATGGCCGACGACGCCGCATCGGTGGAAATCGGTGCGCTGACCCTGACCGACTTCGTCAATCCCGCAGGCCTGCAGGCGCGCGGCGAGAACCTGTTCCTGGAAACCACCGCCTCGGGGCCGGCGCAGAACGGCAATCCGGGCCTGAACGGGCTCGGCAACGTGGTCCAGGGTGCGCTCGAGGGCAGCAACGTGAACGTGGTGGAGGAGCTGGTGTCGATGATCGAAACCCAGCGCGCCTACGAGATGAACGCCAAGGCGATCTCGACCACCGACTCCATGCTGGCCTACCTCAACAACAAGATCTGACCGGCCCAACCGGGATAACGCCATGTCGCCCACTTCCACCCTCGCCCGCACTGTCCTCGCCAGCACGGTGGCCGCCCTGCTCGGCGGCTGCGTGATTGCCGGCGACGTGCGCCCCTACCCCGCGATGGCGCCGCTGCAGCCGATCATGCCGCCCCAGGCGGAGCCGACGGCCGGTGCGATCTATGCGGCAGGGCCAACCCTGCAGCTGTACTCGGACCGCCGCGCGCGTGATGTCGGCGACCTGCTGACCATCACGCTGCTGGAAAACACCACCGCGCAGACCAGCGCCAACACCGCCACCAACAAGGAATCGAATCTGAGCCTGGGGACGCCCTCGATCTTCGGTGCGCCGGTCACCCTGGGCGGCAAGGACATCCTCAGCGCCAGCGCCAAGGGCGCGCGCGACTTCACCGGCAAGGGCAACAGCGCACAGAGCAACCGCCTGCAGGGCAGCGTCACGGTCACCGTGATCCAGCGCCTGCCCAATGGCAACCTGGTCGTGCAGGGACAGAAGAATCTGCGCCTGAACCAGGGCGACGAGCTGGTGCAGGTGCAGGGCATCGTGCGCCCGGGTGACATCAGCCCGGACAACACCCTTCCCTCCAGCCGTGTGGCCGAGGCCCGCATCGTCTACGGCGGCCGCGGTCCGGTCGCGCAATCCAACGCGATGGGCTGGCTGAGCCGCTTCTTCAACTCCGGCCTGACGCCGTTCTGAGCATGGCCATGACGCTTACCTTCTTCTCTTCCTGGCACCGTCTGTCATCGCTGTGCTGCCTGGTGCTGCTGGCAGTGGCTGCGCCCGCCAATGCCGAGCGCATCAAGGATCTGGCCCAGGTCGGCGGCGTGCGCGGCAACGCGCTGGTCGGCTACGGCCTGGTGGTCGGCCTGGATGGCAGTGGCGACCGCACCAGCCAGGCCCCCTTCACCGTGCAGAGCCTGAAGAACCTGCTGGGCGAGCTGGGCGTGAATGTGCCGGCCAACGTCAATCCGCAGCTGAAGAACGTCGCCGCCGTGGCGATCCACGCCGAACTGCCACCGTTCGCCAAGCCAGGGCAGCCCATCGATGTCACCGTGTCCTCGATCGGCAACGCGGTGTCGCTGCGTGGCGGCTCGCTGCTGATGGCGCCGCTGCGCGGTGCTGATGGCCAGGTCTACGCCATCGCACAGGGCAACCTGATCGTGGGCGGCTTCGGTGCCCAGGGCAAGGATGGCTCGCGGGTGTCGGTGAACGTGCCCAGCGTCGGCCGCATTCCCAACGGTGCCACGGTCGAACGCGCGTTGCCGGATGTCTTCGGTGCCAACGGCGAAATCACCCTGAACCTGCACAACAACGACTTCACCACCGTCTCGCGGATGGTCGCCGCGCTCAACAACGCCTTCGGCGAAGGCGCGGCACGCGCCGTCGACGGCGTGACTGTGGCGGTGGCCGCGCCGACCGACCCGGGTGCACGCATCGGCCTGCTTGCCCGCATCGAGAACCTGGAGCTGACCCCGGGCAGCGCCCCGGCCAAGGTCGTGGTCAACTCGCGTACGGGCACGGTGGTCATCGGCCAGCAGGTCCGCGTCGGCCCTGCGGCGATCTCGCACGGTTCGTTGACGGTGACCATCCAGGAGAACACCAACGTCAGCCAGCCCAACGCACTGGCCGGCGGCAGCACGGTGGTCAGCCCGCAGTCGACCATCACCGCCACCAACGATGGCAGCCGCATGTTCAAGTTCAATGGCGGGACCACACTGGATGAGATCGTGCACGCGGTGAACGCCGTCGGCGCCGCGCCGGGCGACCTCATCGCGATCCTGGAAGCACTGAAGCAGGCCGGCGCGCTGAGCGCCGAACTCGAGGTGATCTGACATGCGCATCACCCCCGCCTTCGAGCTGAATCCGGCGCAGCAGAACGACCCGGCCAGGATCGACAAGGTCGGGCGGCAGCTGGAAGGCCAGTTCGCGCAGATGCTGGTCAAGAGCATGCGCGATGCCAGTTTCGGCGACTCGCTCTTTCCCGGTGAGAACAAGATGTTCCGGGAGATGTACGACCAGAAGATCGCCGAGGCGATGACCCGTGGCAAGGGACTCGGGCTGTCGGCCATGATCACCCGCCAGCTGTCCGGAGCGACCGCCGAAGGACCGGCGCTGGATACCGGCATCGGCGCTGCGAAGGCCAGCCGGGCCTATCAGCTCAACGCGCCCGCCAAGGCGGCGCCGTCGCTGCCGCTGGAGGACGCCGGCCAGGCCGTACGCATGCTGCAGCAGATGGCCGCAGGTGCACAGCAGGATGCATCGGCCGCCATCGCGCCGATGGAACAGGCCCTGGACCTGATCGCCGGCCGCGAAAGCAGCAGCGTCCACCGGTCGCTGGGCACCGATGATCCCTACATCGCCGGGCTTGACGGCCCCGACTGGGCAGCCCGCAACGACCAGTGGGCCGCCACTGCCAGCAACCGTGGCAGCGGCACTACGACCGATGCGCTGGCGACCCGCACCGCGGTAGCCCAGCTGGGTGCGCATACCCCGGAAGGCTTCGTCGCCAGCATCTGGCAGCACGCGCAGAGCGCAGCCAGGGAGCTGGGCGTGGACGCACGCGCGCTGGTTGCGCAGGCCGCACTGGAAACCGGCTGGGGCAAGCGCCAGATCAAGCACGCCGATGGCAGCACCTCGCACAACCTGTTCGGCATCAAGGCCAATGGCTGGAACGGGCAGCGTGCGGTGGCCGGCACCCATGAGTACGTCGATGGCGTGCGCCGTAATGAAACCGCAAGCTTCCGCGCCTACACCTCGCCGGCCGAGAGCTTCGCCGACTACGTGCGCCTGCTGAAGACCAGCCCGCGCTACCAGCAGGCCCTGCAGGCCGGCACCGATGTGCAGGGCTTCGCCCGGGGCCTGCAGCGGGCCGGCTATGCCACCGATCCGCGCTACGCGGCCAAGATCGCCGCGATCGCCGGCGGCCCGACCATCGAGCGTGCCGTCGCCGCCGTGACCGATGCCGGCAGTCGCCTTGGCCAGACCTTCGCCAGCACCGCAACAGCGGCGCTGGGTATCACCCGTCGTTGAGGAACCCCATGTCCAGCGTACTTTCCACCGGTACCGGTGCCCTGCTCGCCTTCCAGCGCGCCCTGGCAACCACCAGCCACAACGTGGCCAACCTCAACACGCCGGGTTACAGCCGGCAGAAGGTCAATTTCGCCACGGCCGATCCGCAGAACTTCGGCTACGGCACGGTGGGCAACGGCACGCGCATCACCGACATCCGGCGCACTGCCGACCAGCTGGCGATCTCGCGCCTGCTCGACAGCAGCGGTGAGCTGGCACGCCTGAAGCAGTTGTCCGGCATGGCCGACCGAGTCAACGCCCTGTTCTCCGACGCCGCCACCAACGTCGCAGGCGTCTGGTCCAACTTCTTCGATTCGGTCAGCGGCCTGTCTTCCAATGCCTCCGGCACGGCCGACCGGCAGAGCATGCTGGACGGTGGCAAGGCCCTGGCCAACCGTTTCGTGCAGCTCAATACCCATCTGAACAACCTCAACAGCGAGGTCAACAACGGCCTGCTCGCCGGAGCGACCGAGGTCAACCGGCTGGCGCAGGAAATCGCCCAGATCAACGGCGCCATCGGCACCAACATCGCCAGCGCGGCCCCGGACCTGCTCGATCGCCGCGACCAGCTGATCTCGCAGCTGATCGGCTATACCGGTGGCACCGCGGTGATCCAGGACGGCGGCGTGATGAACGTCTACACCGCCGGCGGCAACGCACTGGTGGTCGGCACCACCGCCACCCGGGTCACCACCGTGGCCGATCCGTACCAGCCCGAGCGCCTGCAGCTGGCACTGGAAACGCAGGGCAACACCATCACCCTGGATCCCAAGGCCGTCGGCGGCCAGATCGGTGGGCTGATGGAGTTCCGCGACACCGTGCTGACCCCGGCGCAGGCGGAACTGGGCAAGCTGGCGATCGGCCTGGCCGACAGCTTCAACCAGGTCCACCACCAGGGCGTGGATCTCTACGGCCAGCTCGGCGGTGACTTCTTCAACATCGGCACGCCGCGGGTGACGGCCAACAGTGGCAACAGCGGGACGGCCAGCATCAGTGCCAGCTTCGGCGATCTCGGCAAGCTGGACGCGCAGAACGTCGTCCTGCAGTTCGATGGCACGCAGTGGAAGGCGAGCCGCGCCGACACCGGCGCCAGCATTCCGTTGACCGGCACCGGCACTGCGGCCGATCCGCTGATGATCAACGGCGTCGAGCTGGTGGTCGGCGGCACGCCGGCAATCAACGACCGCTTCCTGCTGCAGCCCACCGCCGGCGTGGCCGGCAGCCTGGAGATCGCCATCACCGATCCCTCGCGCATCGCAGCCGCGGCTGCCGTGAAGGGCGCCGCCGCCACCGCCAATACCGGTACGGGCAAGCTCAGCGGCGTCTCCGTGACCGATGCCGGCCATGCGGACCTGCGCAATCCTGCGGCGATCGTCTTCACTTCCGCCACCACCTACACCATCGATGGTGGCCCACCGCAGACCTACACCCCGGGCCAGACCATCAGCGCCAACGGTTGGAGTTTCGTTCTCGACGGTGCACCGCGCACCGGCGACACCTTCAACATCACCCCGACCCCGGCCGGCTCTTCGGACAACAGCAACGCGGCAAGGCTGGCCAAGGTGGAGAGCGCCAAGGCGTTCAGCAGCGGCACCGTCACCCTGAACGGCGCACTGGGCGGGCTGACCACCCAGGTCGGCGCGGCAGCGCGCTCAGCCGAGTACTCGCTTGAAGCGCAGCTGGTGATCAACGAGAAGGCCCAGGACGCGCGCGACGAGATCTCCGGCGTCAACCTGGATGAGGAGGCGGCGAACATGCTCCGCCTGCAGCAGGCCTACCAGGCCGCCTCGCAGTTGATTTCCACTGCCGACAACATGTTCCAGACCATCCTGGGAGCCGTCCGCCGATGAGCAGCCGCATCTCCACCGGAATGATGTTCAACCAGTCGGTGACGCTGATGCTGGCCAAGCAGGCCAAGCTCAATCACCTGGAGCAGCAGATCGCCACCGGCAGCAAGATCGTCAGCGCCAAGGACGATCCCGTGGCCGCGGGCACCGCCGTGGGCCTGGACCGCAGCCTGGCGGCACTCGAGCGCATGGGCCTCAACGCCGGCAACGTGCAGAACCGGCTCGGCGTGCAGGAGAACACGCTGGCCCAGGTCAATGACCTGATGGGCCGCGTCAGCGACCTGACGTTGCAGGCCAGCAATCCGGCGCTGAGCGCCGCGGACAAGAAGACCCTGATCACCGAGCTGAACCAGATCCGCGACGGCCTGCTGTCGCTGGCCAACAGCAGCGATGGTACCGGCCGCTATGTATTCGGTGGCACCCATGACGGCGATGCGCCGTTCGCCAAGATCGACGGCAAGGTGGTCTATCGCGGCGACCAGACCCAGCGCCAGGTGGAAGTGGGGCCGGACACCTACGTGCTCGACGCCCTGCCCGGCAGCGAGATCTTCATGCGCATTCCGACCGGCGATGGCTTCGTCGACGGCAGCGCCGCCGCAGGCAACACCGGCAAGGGCGTGCTGACCAACATCACCCGCGACGGCAGCGACAGCTGGAACGGCCAGGCCTTCAGCGTGCGCTTCACCGCCAGCGATCAGTACGAGGTGCTGGACGCAACGGGCAACGTGACCAGTACCGGCTCCCTGAAGCCCGGCGACGAACTGGAAGTGAACGGCGTGCGCCTGCAGATCACCGGCGCTGCCGAGCCCGGCGATACCTTCAACGTGCAGCCGGCCGGCAGCCGCGACATCTTCGCGACGATGGACAAGCTGATCGCCGCACTCGACGCCGATACCGGCAGCACCGCGCAGCTGGCGGCGCAGCAGAACCAGCTGCAGAGTGCATTGCGCGACGTCGGTCGCGCGTCCGAGCGGATGATCGATTCGCGTGCTGCCGGCGGATCGCAGCTCAAGGCGCTGGACAATGCAGCGGACATGCGCGAAGCCAACAGTGTGACGTTGAAGACCACCCTGTCACAGATGCGCGACCTGGACTACGCCGATGCCCTGAGCCAGTACCAGTTGCAGAGCACCGCGCTGCAGGCTGCACAGACGATCTTCTCGCAGATGCAGTCGATGTCGC
>NZ_JAODZG010000071.1:0-10627 GCF_029835135.1 Stenotrophomonas sp. GD04145
TGGTCCGGGCGCTGCGGCACCCGCTTGAGCTTGTCGGTATTCACTCCGTACTCGTCGCGCAGGCGCTCGGCCAGCTCCTTGTACAGCGTCTTGTCCATGTCAGGCCGACGGGCAAAGATCCACGCCATCTCGCGGCCCGGATAGCCGATCAGTGCCCAGGAGTAATCCGGCGCCACTTCCAGAACGCGCGAATGGGTCGGCACCACGCGGTAGAACCAGGTCCGCCAGCCATGGTTGCCGCTGTCCGGGTCGACGCTGGCACGGGCGCGGATCTCCTGTTGCGGTTCGCTGAAGCCGTTGCGGTAGCGGTAGGTGATGGCAACCTTGTGGTCGTCGCGCAGCGCGTACTCGTTGACGCTGGCAACGTGACCGCGCTCGACGAAGTTCGGTACGCGGCCGATCACGTACCAGGTGCCCATGAAACGTTGCAGATCGATCGGCGCGTTCGGATCGGGGGCGCGGGGCGCCGCGGCACGCGGCGACGGCGGATCGCTGGCAGCCAGCGCCGGGCCCGCCAGGGACAGGGCCAGCAGCACGGCGCAGAGCGGGCGGATCGAAGTCATGCGGGAGCGGGCTCCAGTGGGCTTGCACGCGCATGGTCGACTGTGTGCACGCGGTCCGTCAATGGTGTCGCAGCGTATGAGAAGGCCCTTGCCCAAGCTGTGTTGCATTGTCCACCGGAGAAACCCGCATGAGCGCACGCCTCACACGCCGCCCCTCGACTGAACGCGTCAGCGAACGCGCCGATCCGCGCCTGCTGCGCGGTGTACAGCATCTGGCACTGGCCGGCGTTGCACTGGTCCTGGTGTGGCCGGCCGCCCGCGGCAGCAGTGCCTGGCTGGGCTGGCTGCCCCTGTGGCTGATCGGCATGCCGCTGGTGGCCTGGTGGGCGTTGCTGCGCTGCCCACTGCCATCGCTGCGGCGGCGGTCGTCGCGTCGTACCGGTGGACAGGCGCGCCGCCGCAGGGCAGCCGGCGCGCGCGGCCGGCGCGGCGCAACGGCGGCGGCCTGACCTTCGACACGGGGGGCGGTGTCCGGATCCGTGCTAGCGTTCCACGGCTTATGACTGCCTGGAGCTGCAATGTCACGACTCGCTTCCGCCTGCCTGCTGGCTGGCATGATGACCGCTGCCTCGGTGGGGACCGCCGTGGCTGCTGAAGATACCGACCGTTATGCCTGGCTGGAGGACGTCACCGGCGACAAGCCGCTGTCCTGGGTCAAGGAACAGAACGCCAAGGCCGAGGCGCGCCTGGCGCAGACTCCGGCCTTCAGGCAGATGGAGGCCAGCATCCGTGAGGTGCTCGATTCGGATGCCAAGATTCCCGGCGTGCAGAAGATCGGCGACTACTACTACAACTTCTGGAAGGACAAGCAGCACGAACGTGGCCTGTGGCGGCGCACCACCCTGGCCGAGTACCGCAAGGCCTCGCCGCAGTGGGAAACCGTGCTTGACCTGGACGCACTGAACAAGGCCGAGGGCGAGAACTGGGTCTGGCACGGCGCCGACTGCCTGCGCCCGGACTACAGCCGCTGCCTGATCGCGCTGTCACGCGGCGGCGCGGATGCCGATGTCACCCGCGAGTTCGATCTGTCGACGAAGCGCTGGATCGAGGATGGCTTCTTCCGTCCCGAGTCGAAGGGCGGCCTGAACTGGATCGATCGCGATACGGTGTTCGTCTACACCGATTTCGGTGCCGGCACCATGACCACCTCCGGCTACCCGCGCGTGGCCAAGCTGTGGAAGCGTGGGACGCCGATGTCGTCGGCCAGCCTGGTGTACGAAGGCAAGCCGGAGGACATGTACATCGCGGCGATGCACGATGACACCCCGGGCTTCGAGCGCAACCTGGTCAGCCGCACGCTGGCGTTCTACAACAATGAGGTCTACCTGCGCGGCGACGATGGCACGCTGACCAAGATCGATGCGCCGAACTCCGCCGAGAAGGGCCTGCACAAGCAGTGGCTGACCCTGGAGCTGCGCGACGCCTGGACCGTGGGCGGCAAGACCTACGCGTCCGGCTCGCTGCTGGCGACCCGGCTCGATGACTTCCTGGCCGGCAAGCGTGACTTCGAGGTCCTGTTCACCCCGACCGCGACCACCTCGCTGGCCGGTGCGACCTGGACCAAGAACCACCTCGTCCTGAACGTGCTGGACGATGTGAAGAATCGCCTGTCCGTGCTGACCCCGGGCGCCAATGGCTGGCAGAAGAGCGCATTTGTCGGCGCGCCGGCATTCGGCACTCTGGCCGTGGGCGCAGTGGACAGCGACGACAGCGATGCGGTCTGGCTGACCGCCACCGACTATCTGACGCCGACCACCCTGGCTTTGGCCGAGATCGGCAAGGCACCGGAAACGCTGAAGACCATGCCGGCCTTCTTCAATGCCGAGGGCAAGGTGATCGAGCAGCACTTCGCCACCAGCAAGGATGGCACCCGTGTGCCGTACTTCGTGGTGCATGCCAAGGACATGAAGCTGGACGGCTCCAATCCGACCCTGCTGTACGGCTACGGCGGTTTCGAGATTTCGCTGACACCCAGCTATTCCGGTGGCATGGGCCGCGCCTGGCTGGAGAAGGGCGGTGTGTACGTGGTCGCCAACATCCGTGGTGGTGGTGAGTACGGCCCACGCTGGCACCAGGCGGCGCTGAAGCAGAATCGTCACAAGGCCTACGAGGACATGGCCGCGGTGGCACAGGATCTGGTCAAGCGCAGGATCACCAGTGCCAGGCACCTGGGCGTGCAGGGCGGCAGCAACGGCGGCCTGCTGACCGGCAACATGCTGACGCAGTACCCGGAGCTGTTCGGTGCGGTGGTGGTGCAGGTTCCGCTGCTGGACATGAAGCGCTACAGCCACCTGCTGGCCGGCGCGTCGTGGATGGCCGAGTACGGCAACCCCGATACCAGCGACTGGGAGTTCATCAAGACCTTCTCGCCGTACCACCTGTTCGACGCGAAGAAGAACTACCCGCCGGTGCTGTTCACCACCTCCACCCGCGATGACCGCGTGCACCCGGCCCATGCCCGCAAGATGGCGGCGAAGATGATCGACGCCGGCAAGGATGTGACCTACTACGAGAACATCGAAGGTGGTCATGGCGGCGCAGCCAACAACGCGCAGGCCGCGCACATGGCGGCCCTGGCCTACAGCTTCCTGTGGGAGCGCCTGGGCGGTAAATGACGAAATGAAAAACGCCGCCCCCGGGCGGCGTTTTTCATGGGCGGCGCTGCGCGCTCGCCGGGCATGGCCCGGCGCTAGCGGAAATGTTGCAGCCCGCGCGCGATGCGCTCCACCGCTTCCTGCAGCCGCGGTATTTCCTGGGTATAGGCCAGGCGCACATGCTGGTTGGCGCGGTGGAAGCCGAAATCCAGGCCCGGGGTGAACGCCACATGCTCGGTTTCGAGGAAGTGTGCGCAGAACGCCTGGGCATCATCGGTGAACGCACTGACATCGGCATACAGATAAAACGCGCCCTGCGGCTCCACCTCGATGCGGAAGCCCAGCTCGCGCAGCGCCGGCAACAGGAAATCGCGACGCTGGCGGAAGGCCTCCCGTCGCTGTTCGAAGATCGCCATCGATTCATCGGTGAAACAGGCCAGGGCTGCATGCTGGGCGATGCTCGACGCACTGATGTACAGGTTCTGCGCCAGCTTCTCCAGTTCGGGCACCGCTGCGGGCGGCGCCACCAGCCAGCCCAGGCGCCAGCCGGTCATGCCGAAGTACTTCGAGAAACTGTTCAGCACGAACGCGCTGTCATCGACCTGCAATACGCTGGCGGCGTCCACGCCGTAGGTCAGGCCGTGATAGATCTCGTCCACCACCAGGTGCCCGCCGCGTGCGTGCAGTGTGCGTGACAGCGCCGCAAGTTCATCGGCCGACAGCACCGTGCCGGTGGGGTTGGCCGGCGAGGCGACGAGTGCGCCGACGCTGTCCGTGTTCCAGTGCTGTTGCACCAGCGAGGGTGTGAGCTGGTAGGCGGTCTGTGGACCGACCGGGACCAGCTGTGCGGCACCTTCCACCAGGCGCAGGAAATGCCGGTTGCAGGGATAGCCGGGATCGGCCAGCAGCCAGTGCCGGCCCGGGTCGACCAGCAGGCTGCTGGCCAGCAGCAGCGCGCCGGAGCCGCCAGGAGTGACCAGGATGCGTTCCGGATCCACATCCAGCCGGTAACGGCTGCGATAGAAACCGCTGATCGCCTGGCGCAGCGCAGGCAGGCCGCGTGCGGCGGTGTAGCGCGTGTGCCCGGCGGCCAGGGCCGCCTGGCCGGCACGCACCACCGGCCCGGCCGTGGTGAAGTCCGGTTCGCCGATCTCCAGGTGGATGACATCGTGGCCGGCCTGTTCCAGCGCCTGCGCGCGGGCCAGCAGGGACATCACGTGGAACGGAGCGATTTCATGGCTGCGTCGGCTGTAGACCGGCGGGTGGGGCAGGGTACTCATGCGCCCATGGTACGCCGACCGCTGCCGGCGGGTCCGCACCGTGACGACCTGCAGGGTTGTGGTGCCGACGGGATTGGGGTCAGATCGCTGTTCGGGGAAGGGAACCGATCCCGTCGAAGACCATTGCATTGAAGCGCCTGGAGCCTTATCTCATGAAGCCCACCCTCTGCCTGTTGCTCGCCAGCCTGATGACCAGCACCGCTACCGCCGCCCCCCTGCCTGTTCCGCCGGACGCCGCCCGGCATCCGCACGAGGTCAAGGCCCCATTCGGCGCGACCCGCAACGACGACTATTACTGGCTGCGTGACGACAAGCGCGCGAACAAGGACATGCTGGCCTACCTGCAGGCCGAGAACGCCTATGCCGACCAGGTGCTGGCGCCATTGAAGCCGCTGGAAGACGCGCTGTACAAGGAAATCGTCGGCCGCATCAAGCAGGATGATTCCAGCGTGCCGGCGCGCGAGCGCGGCTACTGGTACTACAGCCGCTTCGAGACCGGGCAGGACTACCCGATCCACGCACGCCGCAAGGGCAGCATGGATGCCGCCGAAGAAGTGCTGCTGGATGTCAACGCAATGGCCGCCGGCAAGGGCTACTTCAATGTCGGCTCGATGGAAGTCAGCCAGGACAACCAGCTGCTGGCCTGGGCCGACGATGACGTGGGCCGTCGCCAGTACACGATCCGCTTCAAGGACCTGCGGACCGGGCAGGTGCTGCCCGACGTGATCACCGGCAGTTCCGGCGACCTGGTCTGGGCCGACGACAACCGCACCGTGCTGTACGTCGAGAACGATCCGGAAACGCTGCTGACCGTGCGCGTGAAGAAGCACGTGCTGGGCACCCCGGCCAGCGCCGACACCGTCGTCTACGAAGAGAAGGACGACAGCTTCTACATGGGCATCGGCCGCACCCGCGACGACCGCTTCATCACCATCGGCGTGCACAGTACCGTGTCGTCGGAAGAGCGCTACGCGCCGGCCAGCGACCCGACCACGTTCACCGTGCTGGCGCCACGCCAGCGCGACGTGGAGTACGACGCCGACCACTACGATGGCCGCTGGGTGATACGTACCAACGACAGTGCAAAGAACTTCAAACTGGTCACCGCACCGACCGATGCCACCTCGCGTGCGCAGTGGAAGGACTGGATCGCGCATGACGATGCGGTGTTCATCGAAGGCTTCGAGCTGTTTGATGGCTTCACCGCCATTGCCGAGCGTTCCGAAGGCCTGGAGCGCATCCGCCTGCTGTTCAAGGATGGCCGCAGCGACTACGTGAAGGCCGATGAGCCGGCGTACTCGATGGGCCTGGGCGACAACACCGAGGCCGATACGCCATGGCTGCGCTACGTCTACACCTCGATGACCACCCCGACCACCGTGTTCGAGCTGAACACCGCCACCGGCGAGCGCCGCCAGCTGAAGGTGCAGCCGGTGATCGGCTATGACGCATCGAAGTACGAAACCGAACGCGTCTGGATCACCGCGCGCGATGGCGTGAAGGTGCCGGTGTCGCTGGTCTACCGCAAGGGCTACCAGAAGGACGGCAAGGGCGCGCTGTTCCAGTACGCCTACGGCAGCTACGGCATGTCGATGGACCCGTACTTCAACCAGACGGCAGTGAGCCTGCTCGATCGCGGCGTGGTGTATGCCATCGCCCACATCCGCGGTGGCCAGGAGATGGGCCGCGACTGGTACGAGAACGGCAAGCTGCTGCACAAGCAGAACACCTTCAACGACTTCATCGACGTTACCCGTGGACTGGTGGCGCAGGGCTGGGCGGCGAAGGATCGCGTGGCCGCGTCCGGTGGCAGTGCCGGTGGCCTGCTGATGGGGGCGGTGGCCAACCAGGCGCCGCAGGACTACCGGGTGATGGTGGCGCAGGTGCCGTTCGTGGACGTGGTCACCACCATGCTGGATCCGACCATCCCGCTGACCACCAACGAGTACGACGAGTGGGGCAACCCGGAGCAGAAGCAGTACTACGACTACATGCTCTCGTACTCGCCCTACGACAATGTCAGGAAGCAGGATTATCCGGCGCTGTTCGTCGGTACCGGCCTGTGGGATTCGCAGGTGCAGTACTGGGAACCGGCCAAGTGGGTGGCCAGGCTGCGCGACGACAACACTGGCCATTACCCGATCCTGTTCCGCACCAACATGGAGGCCGGCCATGGCGGCAAGTCGGGTCGCTTCCAGCGTTACCGCGAGCTGTCCGAATCGTATGCCTTCGTGCTGCAGCAGCTGGGTATCGCAGCACCGTGATTGCGGCGGGGTGCCGGGCGTTGCCGGGCACCCCGAACCGTTATCCTTGCGAGCATGAGCCTGCCTGAACCGCCTGCCGCCCAGGACGCAGCCCCGACCCGCCGGCCGGTGCGTTTCCGCTGGGCATGGTGGCTGCTCGCCTATGTCAGTCTCGGCACCGGCATTGTCGGCATCTTCGTGCCGGGGCTGCCGACAACCGTATTCATCCTGATCTCGGCATGGGCCGCCTCGCGCGGCTCCGAGCGGCTGCATGCCTGGCTGCTGCAGCATCCGCGCTTCGGGCCGGCCATCAGCAACTGGCAGGCGCATGGCGCGGTCAGCCGCTACGGCAAATGGATGGCCACGATCACCATGGCGGTCTGCGCCGGGATCATGCTGTGGTGCGTGCCGATCGCCTGGGTGAAATGGTTTTCCATCGGCAGCATGACCGTGGTGGCGATCTGGCTGTGGACGCGGCCGCTGCCGCCGCAGGACTGACCCTTCCGCCGGGCATGGCCCGGCGCTGCCTGGGGGCCGTACCCTCCACCAACCGCTCAGCCGGCAGTGGCTATACTCGGGGCATGAAGATTCCCCATCGAAACGCCATCCTGATTCCGCTGGCAGCGGCCTCGCTGCTGTTCCTGTCCGCCTGCGGCAACAAGGGCCCGCTGGTGCTGCCGCAGAAGCCGGTGCCGGTGGAAGAGACCGTCGAGCCGGCCACCGATGCCGACGGCGAAGCCACCCCGCCTGCCACCCAGGACACGGGTGACGGCAGTCCGTCGGTGACCCCGGACCCGGTGAAGAAGGTGGACGACGGGAATGAGTAAGACCGGTTCCACCGCGCTGCGTTTCAGCAAGATGCACGGCGCGGGTAACGATTTCGTAGTGATCGACCTGCGCGACGGCACCGCGCCGCCCACGCCACAGCTGGCCGCGCGCCTGGCCGACCGCCACACCGGCGTGGGCTGCGACCAGATCCTGACCATCGAGGCCCCGCGCGTCGAAGGCTCGGTCGCCTCGTACCGGATCTGGAACGCCGATGGCTCCAATTCCGAGCAGTGCGGCAACGGCGCGCGCTGCATCGCGGCCTGGCTGGTGCGCGAGGGCAGTGCCCAGGGCGATGCATTCGTCATCGACAGCCCACTGGCCAGCCATGCGGTGCAGGTGCTGGGCCAGGGCCAGTATGCGGTGACCATGGGCGTACCCGCATTCGAACCTGCGAGCGTGCCGCTGGTCGGCTTTGCCCACCCGCGCGAGGAGTATCTGCTGCCGCTGCAGGGCGAGAGCGTGCGGTTTGCTGCGGTGTCGATGGGCAATCCGCATGCCGTGATCGAGGTGGGCCTGATCGATGCGGCGCCGGTCGAGCGGGTCGGCGCGCTGCTGCAGCAGCATGCCTCGTTCCCGAAGTCGGTGAACGTGGGGTTCACCCAGGTCATCGCGCCGGACCACGCGCGGTTGCGCGTGTTCGAGCGGGGCGTCGGCGAGACCCTCGCCTGCGGCAGCGGCGCCTGTGCAGCCGCAGTCACCCTCATGCAGCGCGGTCGCCTGCAGCGCGATGCACGCATCAGCCTGCCCGGCGGCGAACTGCGCATCCAGTGGCCGGGCGAGGGGCAGCCCGTGGTGATGGCCGGCCCCACCGCATTCGTCTTCGAAGGGGAGTGGATCGCATGACTGAGACCGTCGACAAGCTCGGGGCCCATGAAGTCGCTGCCTGGTTGCGGCGCCATCCGGCCTTCCTCAAGCAGTTTCCGGACCTGGCGCTGACCCTGGTGGTGCCGCGCGATGACGGCCCGACCGCATCGCTGGCCAGCTACCAGCTGGAGCTGCTGCGGGAAAAGAACCGCGAGCTGGCGCGACGGTTGGCCGATCTGGGCGCGACCGCCCAGGTCAACGAACGGCTGGCGGTGCGCACCCACCAGCTGACGCTGGCACTGATGAAGCAGGGCAGTGCCGCCGATACCCTGCGTGCGATGGCCGCCTCGCTGCAGGAGGATTTTGCGGGTGATCTGGTGCGGCTGGTCGTGCACGTGCCGGTGGCCGGGCTGGAACAGGCCGAATGGCTGCAGGTCATCGCGGCCGACGATCCACGCCTGGGCCCCTTCCGGGATTGCCTGAAGGACGGTGAGCCGATCTGCGGCCGCCTGCAGCCGGAAAAGAACGCGGTGCTGTATGGCGCGCGCAGTGAGGAGGTGCAGACCACCGCCCTGCTGCCGCTGCCGGGTGTCGGCCTGATCGCGGTCGGCAGCCATGACCCGAACCGCTTCTACCCGGGCATGGGCACGCTGTTCCTGCGCATGATGGGCGAGGCCCTGGCCACCGGCCTCAAGCGCTTCCAGGACTGAGCGGAGCGCGGCGGCGATGAGCGCGGTCATGGCGTTCCTGCAGCACCTGCAGGTGGAACGGCGGATGTCGGCGCATACGCTGGACGCCTACCGTCGCGACCTGGATGCGCTGGCGGCATGGGCCGAGCCGCGGGGCGTGCCGGTGGAGGCGCTGGATGCTGACGCCGTGCGACAGTTCGTCGCCGATGAACATCGCCGGGGCCTGTCGGCCAAGAGCCTGCAGCGGCGGCTGTCTGCCTGCCGCAGCTTTTATGCGTGGCTGCTCAGGCATGGCCGCATCGAGGTCAGTCCAGCGGCCACCCTGAAGGCACCACGAGCGCCGCGCAGGCTGCCGCAGGTGCTCGACGCCGATGAAGCAGTTCAACTGGTCGAACTGGAACCGGAAGGCGAGCTGGGGCGACGCGACCGCGCGCTGCTGGAGCTGTTCTATTCCTCCGGCCTGCGCCTGAGCGAGGTCTGCGCATTGACCTGGCGTGACCTGGATTTTGCCAGCGGACTGGTCAACGTGATGGGCAAAGGCAACCGCCAGCGTCGGGTACCGTTCGGCAAGCCGGCGCGCGAGGCACTGCTCGCCTGGCGCAGCGAAAGCGGCGGCGCCCCGGCCACCCCGGTGTTTCCGGGCCGCAACGGGCCGATCAGCCAGCGCGCGGTACAGATCCGCATCCGCCAGCTGGCGCAGCGGCAAGGGCTGTTCAAGCACGTGCATCCGCACATGCTGCGGCACAGCTTCGCCAGCCACATCCTCGAGTCGTCCGGCGACCTGCGCGGCGTGCAGGAACTGCTGGGGCACGCCGACATCGCCACCACGCAGATCTACACCCATCTGGATTTCCAGCACCTGGCCAAGGTCTACGACGCTGCGCATCCGCGCGCCAAGCGCCGCCGGTAGCGCCGGGTCATGCCCTGCGGCGGTGGTGGCGCCAAGTCATGCCCTGATGCGGTGGTAGCGCCGGGCCATGCCCGGCGGATGCAGCGGCCGCTGGCGCCCGAGCCCTGAACGGCAGCCATCCGCGCAGGCTTGATCGGCCCCGGCGCTGTCCCCATGTCCCGGGAACAGCTATCGGAGGCCGCATGGACCCCAGTCAGAACCCCAACGTTTTCCACGCCACCACCATCGTCTGCGTGCGTCGCGGCGAGCATGTGGCCATTGCCGGCGACGGCCAGGTCACGCTCGGCCACACCGTGATGAAGGGCAATGCGCGCAAGGTGCGCCGGCTGGGTCGCGATGGCCAGGTGCTGGCCGGTTTCGCCGGCGCGGCCGCCGATGCCTTCACCCTGTTCGAGCTGTTCGAGGCCAAGCTGGAAAAGCACGGCCAGCTGCAGCGTGCCGCCGTCGAGCTGGCCAAGGACTGGCGCACCGAGCGTCGCCTGGGCAAGCTGGAAGCACTGTTGGCCGTGGCCGACAAGGAAACCTCGCTGATCATCAGCGGTACCGGCGACGTGATCGAGCCGGAAGACGGCATCATCGCCATCGGTTCCGGCGGTTCCTACGCGCTGTCGGCGGCCCGCGCGCTGATGGCGCACACGGCGCTGGATGCGCGCACCATCGCCAGTGAAGCGATCAACATCGCGGGCGACATCTGCATCTACACCAACCGCAACGTG
>NZ_JAODZG010000072.1:0-10593 GCF_029835135.1 Stenotrophomonas sp. GD04145
TGCACATGAATCTGCGACTGCGCGACGAGCAGGGCAAGGTGCTGGCCACCTCACGCGACCTCGACGCGTTGCGGGCGCGATTCGGCGGCCGAGCCGGTGATGCCTTTGCCGCGCGTGCCGGTCGCGAGATGGCGGCCGATGGGCTGCGCACCTTCCCGGCTGCGCCGATTCCACTGCAGGTACCCGGTGAGGCGGGCGTGCCCGCCTATCCAGCGCTGCTGGACGAGGGTGACAGTGTGGCCCTGCGCATCTTCGCCGACCGCCAGCAGGCCGAGGAGGCCCACCCACTGGGCGTGCGCCGCCTGCTGGAGATCGCGCTGGCCGACAAGGTCAAGCAGGCCCGCAAGCAGCTGCCGGTCGGTGCCAAGACGGGCCTGTTGTATGCGGCGATCGAATCGCAGGAGCGCCTGCGAGGCGATCTGGTGGATGCGGCGATGAACGCCGTGCTGGCCGAAGGACTGGAAGACATCCGCGATGCGGCGGCCTTCGAACAGCGCCGCGAGCATGCAGCCAAGGCCCTGTTTGGCGAGGCGATGTCGCGGCTGAAGCTGGCCGAGACCATCCTGGCGCTGGTGGCGGAACTGAAGCCGATGCTGGAAGCGCCGTTGATGGGCTGGGCACGGGGCAACCTGGACGACATGGAAGCGCAGCTGGCGGGATTGATCCACCCCGGCTTCCTGCGCGACACACCGGCTGATGCGCTGGCCCAGTATCCCCGTTACCTGAAGGCGATGATCCTTCGCACCGAACGTGCCAAGCGTGACCCGCCACGTGACCAGGCGCGCATGCTGGAACTGCATCCGTTCCTGGAGGCGCTGGCTGCCGGTGAACAGCAGGGCCTGCGCGAGCGGCCACAGTGGCAGGCGCTGCGCTGGGATCTGGAGGAGCTGCGGGTTTCGCTGTTCGCCCAGGAACTGGGGGCGCGCACCGGCATCTCGGCCAAGAAGCTGGCGCAGCGGGTGGCGGCACTGCGCCAGGCATGAAGCGTGCAGCCGGGCAGTGCCCGGCTGCATTCGGACGGATTGCGCGTTACTTGGTGCGACGGACCTTGGGCTGGGTATTGACGCCCTCGACCTTCAGGTACCACACACCCATCACGCCCGGGGTGATGCTGACCTTGGGCGATTGCCTGCGGACACCGGAAATTGACGTCGTGTCGGTCTGTTCCCATTGCTGGCCGTTGTCCAGCGAGTAGACGCGGCCCTTGCCGAAGCCGCGGAACTCGCCCTGCAGCACACCGGTGATCGGCTCATTGCTGCCGAAGTCGAAGAAGCCACGGTTCTTGCGGATCACTTCCTGTCGCCCCTCCTCGCGCGCTTCCTCGCGCACGGCGGCAACCGCCTCGGTGGCAGCGGCTTCGACCTTGCCCTGCAGCCAGCGGTTGAGCGAGGCCAGTTCGGCGGCGCTGAGCTTGTCCAGGCCGGCGGCCTTGAACTCGGCCGGTGACATCTGCTGCTGCAGATCGCCCTCCACCACGCGCTGCGCCAGGGCGGGCGCGGACAGGGACAACAGCACGGCGGCACAGGCCAGCAGCCGTGGACGGGCGCACAGGACAATGGAAGGCATGACAGGTCTCTCCGGGGTTTGCCCGCGAGTGTAGCGGCATGTGCTCATGCCCGGCGATGCAGCGGTGGCGATTGTCCCTGAACGGTGCCGGCGCTAGTGTAGGGGCCTCTGTCTTGCCTGCTCGATGCTGTGAACCGCGCTTCCGTCCCCGGCCTGGATGCCTTGTTGAACCGTCCCTCGGCAGCGGTGCTGCCCGCTCCGCTGCGCCAGGCCCTGCGCGAGTACTGGGAAGCTGCCGGGACTGACACGCAGATGCGCGCCAGCTGGTCGGTGCTGGGCGACACCCTCGATGCCCTGTCAATGCTCTCGGCGGACGAAGGCGCGGTGGTCGCGGCCCTGCTGTTCGACCTGCCCGGCCTGCGCGCCCACCTGGAGCAGTTGCCGCTTGGCAGCCACCGGGCGGCGGTGATCGGCCTGCTCGACGGCCAGGACGCGGCCGACCCGGTATGGGCGCTGCACGCCGGTCGCGAGGCAGGACGCAACAGTGAGGGCCTGCGCCGGCTGCTGCTGGCGATCATCCGCGACCTGCGGGTGGTGCCGATCCTGCTGGCGCGGCAGCTGGCGCGCATGCGCGCGGCCGACAGGCTGGAGGAGGAGCAGCGCCGCGCGCTGGCCCAGCTGACCCGCGACATCCATGCCCCGCTGGCCAACCGCCTGGGCATCTGGCAGCTGAAGTGGGAGCTGGAAGACCTGGCGTTCCGCCATCTGGAGCCGGACACCTACCGACGCATCGCCCGCGAGGTGGATGAAACGCGCATCGCCCGCGAACGTTACGTCGAGAACGTCAAGAAGGTGCTCTCGCGCGAACTGTCGGCCCAGGGCATCAAGGCCGAGGTCAGCGGGCGGCCGAAGCACATCTACAGCATCTGGCGGAAGATGCAGAAGAAGAGGCTGGCGTTCGACCAGCTGTATGACATCCGTGCGGTGCGGGTGATGGTCGACGACGTCGCGGCCTGCTACGCCGTGCTGGGCGTGGTGCACGCGCTGTGGGCGCCGGTGCCGAGCGAGTTCGATGATTACATCGCCCGACCCAAGGCCAACGACTACCGTTCGCTGCACACCGCCGTCGTCGGCCCGGAAGGGCGCACCATCGAAGTGCAGATCCGCACCCACGAGATGCATGCGCAGGCCGAACTGGGCGTGGCTGCGCACTGGAAGTACAAGGAAGGTGGCAAGGGCGCCGAAAAGTCCTTCGACCGCAAGATCACCTGGATGCGCCAGCTGCTGGAGCAGGCGCAGGACGGGCAGGGCAATGAACTGGCCGGGGCACTGGATGCGGAGCTCACCGAGGACCGCGTCTATGCGCTGAGCCCGAAGGACGAAGTGCTGGATCTGCCGCAGGGGGCCACGCCACTGGACTTCGCCTACCAGGTGCACACCATGGTGGGACACCGCTGCCGCGGCGCCAAGGTGAACGGCCGCATCGTGCCGTTGACCTACCGCCTGCGCAGCGGCGACCGGGTGGAGATCCTCACCGGCAAGGAGGCCGATCCGCGCCGCGACTGGCTGATACCGGCCAACGGCTTCCTGGCCAGCAACCGCTCGCGCGAGAAGGTACGCAGCTGGTTCCACAAGCTTGACCGCGCGCGCAACGTGCAGGCCGGCCGCGAACTGCTGGAGCGCGAGCTCAAGCGGCTCGGGCTGCAGCATTCGGATCTGGCGGCCGCGGCGAAGAAGTTCCATGCCGACAGCGTCGACGACCTGTACATCCAGGTGGCGCTGGGCGATACCGGCCCCAACCAGATCAGCCGCGCGCTGCTGGAGGCCGAACGTGCGGCCAGCCAGCCAGCGCCGCCGACCCTGCCACGCCCGACCGCACGGCGCGAGAACCTGGGCAAGTCCAAGTTCACCGTGCAGGGCGTGGGCAACCTGCTGGTGCAGCTGGCACGCTGCTGCCAGCCGGTGGCGGGCGAACCCATCGTCGGCTACCTGACCCGTAGCCGGGGTGTCACGGTGCATCGCGCAGACTGTGCAGCGCTGGCCCGCCTTGCCGCGGCCAGCCCGCAACGCATTCTGCCGGTGGAATGGGGGCAGGCGGGCGGCGGTTACGAAGTGGACGTGGTGGTCGATGCGGTCGATCGCCGCTGGCTGCTGAAGGACATCACCAACCTGATCGCCCAGGAAGACGCCTACGTGCTCGACATCCACAGCGACAACGTGCGCAACAGCGGCCGCGCCCACCTGCGCCTGCGGCTGAAGGTGAGCGATTACGGCCAGCTGTCGACGCTGCTGGGCAAGCTCGATGCCTTGCCCGGTGTCAGCGAGGCACGTCGCCTCGGCTGAGCTTCACGCCACCCCGGCTACCCTGCACGCATGGAACGCGAGCCTCCGCATCGCCCTCACGGCGCCGATCATCCTGCGCTGGACCGCGTCCGCCGTGAAGGCCGTTGGTGGTGGCTGCAGGCGCGGCATGCGCGCCGGGTCTGGCGCTGGGCGCTGGTGGCGGCGATGGCGGTGTTCGTGCTGCTGGTGCTGCTGCGCAAGCCGCTGGCGGACTGGTTCTGGGACGAACCGCAGATCGAACAGCTGCTGGCCGAAGGTGATCGTGCGCTGGCGGCGGGACGGCTGACCGCCATTGATGGCAGTGGTGCGCGCGAGCGCTACCAGGCCGCGCTTGCGCTCGACGGCGATCGCCCGCAGGCGCGCGAGGGCCTGGCACGGACCGGTGCCGCTGCGTTGCAGCAGGCGCGGGACCGGTTGCAGGCCGGGGATCTGGACGCCAGTGCGCAGGCCTTGGCGCTGGCACGCGAGCTGCAGGTGCCGCAGAGCCAGACCGATGCGCTGGCGCGCCAGCTGCAGGCACGTCGCACGGCCGGGGCAGGGATTGGCGCGATGCTCGCGCAGGCGCGCAACGCACTCGCCGCCGGGCGCCTGGATGACGGCGACAGCAGCGCCCTGCCGATGTTCCAGCGCATTCTGGCCCTGCAGCCGGACAACCTATCGGCGCTGGAAGGTCGCGAGGATGCACTGAGTGACCTGCTGCAGCAGGCGCGTGCCCTGGCCGCGCGAGGTGATCTGGCCGACGCGGCCGCGGTGGTGCAGCGGGCACGTCAGTTCGATGCCGGGCACGCCGACCTGCCGGCCAGCCAGGAAGCATTGGCGCAGGCGATGGATCAGCGATTGCGGCAGGCGCAGCGTGCGTTGAAACGACAGCAGCTGGAAGCGGCGGCGGCGGGCTTCCAGGCGGTCCTGGCGGTGGCGGCCGACGATCCCAGTGCCCAGCGCGGCCGGGAGCAGACACTGCAGGCGGTCCTCGCACGCAGCCAGAAGCGGGCCGATGACTTCCAGTTCGAGGCGGCACAGCGCGATGCCGCATTGGCAGCGTCGCTGGGGGCCTCGGCAGCGGCCAGGCAGCAGCTCGAGCAGCGCCTGCAGCGTGCACGGCAGGCGCAGCAGGCCCTGCAGCAGCCGTCGATCAGCAACAGCCAGCGTGAGCGTCTGCTGCGTGATCACCTGCGCCAGGTCGAACGCGCCGAGCGTGCAGGGCAATGGATCAGTCCGCCCGGGCACAGTGCCTTCGATGCGCTGCGCGAAGCGCAGTCGCTGGCCCCACGCGACACCCGCGTTAAAGCAGCTGCCACGCGGCTGCTGCCGGCCAGCCGCCAGTGCTTCGACGACAACCTGCGCCAGAACCGGGTGCAGGCCGCCGGCGCCTGTCTGCAGGCGTGGCAGACGCTGGCGCCGACCGACGCCGGGTTGCCGACCGCACGGCTGCGCCTGGCCCAGCGCTGGCTGGCGATCGGCAGCGAACGGCTGGGCAGTGGCGATCTGGCCTTTGCCGCGCACGCCGCCGAGCAGGCGCGGCAGCTGCAACCGGACCTGGCCGAACTGCCGCCGTTCGAGGAGCGGCTGCGGCGCGCAGGTGGCGAGCCGCAGCCGCGCTGATGCGACGACCATTCGTGCCGGTGGTGCCAGTCGGGTATAGTCCAGCCGCTCCGGCCGCTCCCCAGAACATGTCCAGCGTCGCACCCACCGTCTCCGTTGCCTTGTGTACCTGGCAGGGTGAGCGCCATGTCGCCGCCCAACTGCGCAGCATCGCCGCGCAGAGCGTACTGCCGGCACAGGTGGTGGTGGTCGACGATGCTTCTGCCGATGGTACCTGGGCCGTGCTCCTGCACGAGGCTGAAGCGCTGCGTGCGGCCGGCATCGAGGTGGTGCTGCGGCAGCAGGAGCAGAACGTCGGTTACGTGCGCAATTTCGAAACCGCGTTGTCGGCCTGCAGCGGCGACATCGTCTTCCTGTGCGACCAGGACGATGTGTGGCATGCGGACAAGGTCGCCACCTTTCTGCAGGCGTTCGCCGCGCGGCCCACGGTACAACTGCTGCACAGCGATGCACGGCTGGTCGATGCGCAGGGCCGACCGCTGCCGGCGACCCTGTTCCAGGCGCTGTCGATCAGCCGCCGCGACCTGGACCGGGAACACCGCGGTGAAGGCTTCGAGCTGCTGATGGGCCGCAATCTGGTGACCGGCGCCGTGACCGCGCTGCGGCGTGGCCTGATCACGCAGGCGCTGCCGGTGGCCAAGGGCTGGATCCATGACGAATGGCTGGCGCTGGTGGCGGCGGCAAGCGGTGGACTGGACAGCATCGAAGCGATCACCACCGACTACCGGCAGCATGGCGACAACCAGGTGGGCGCGCGCCAGCGCGGGCTGCTGGAGCGGGCCGTGGGCAGTGGTTCCGCGCGCCGCACCTATCTCGCGGCGGCGTTGGCCCGCCTGCGCTCGTTGCAGGAGCAGGCGCGGCTGGGCCGGCCGGCACTGGATGCCGCACAGTTGGCGACACTGGACCAGCGTCTGCGCCATGCCGAGGCGCGGGCCTGCGCGCCAGCCCGGCTGCCGTCCCGCATGCTGCACATCGCCCGTGAGCTGGGCAGTGGCCGCTATCATCGTTTTTCCAACGGCCTGCGTTCGGCGGCCAGCGACCTCGTGCAGGGAATCCAATGACTTCGCAGATGCCGGCAGCGCGTGCTGCCTTCGACGCGCACCGCGTCTGCGCCGTGATCGTCACTTATGGCCCCGATCCGGAGTTGCTGCGGCGGGTGGTCGACCGCGTGCTGCAGCAGGTCGGGCATCTGGTGGTGTTCGACAACGGCAGCCGTGGCGTGGATGTGGAAGCGCTGCTGGGCGCGGCGCCCGGCATCAGCCTGCTGGCCTCGCCGCACAACGTCGGGCTCGGCAGTGCGCTGAACCGGTCGTATGAGCAGGCGCAGTCATTGGGGTTCGACTACGTGCTGCTGATGGACCAGGACAGCGTGCTGGAGCCAGGCATGGTCGACGTGCTGGGCACCGCGCTGGTCGAGCTGGCGGTCAATGAGCGGATCGCTGCGGTGGGACCGCAGTTCCGCGACGCACGCAGCGGCATGCTCGCCCCGTTCGTCCGCTTCGGCTTCCCCTTCAACCACAAGCTGCGTGGCGGCCAGGGCCAGCGCATCTCCTGCGACTTCCTCATCACGTCCGGATCGCTGGTGCCGATGTCGGCGCTGCGTGACATCGGTGCGATGGACGAAAGCCTGTTCATCGACAACCTGGACATGGACTGGTGCTTCCGCGCCAAACGCAGTGGCCACGCGCTGTACGGAATCTGCGATGCGCAGATGAGCCACAGCATCGGCGAGGAACTGCTGCCGTCGCGGGCGAAGCCGGACGGCGTGATCGTGCACAAGCCGTTCCGCCTGTATTTCATCATGCGCAACCGCGTGCTGCTCTACGGGCGCGCCTATACGCCGCGGGTCTGGATCGCGCAGGACGTGCCACGCCTGCTGCTGAAGCTGGTGGGCAACGGGCTGTTCCTGGCGCCGCGCTGGATTCGGTTGCGGTTCATGTTGAAGGGGCTGTGGGACGGCATCCGCGGCCGGGCCGGTCCGCTGCCGCCGGGCCATCGCTGAACGGACGACCGATCGAACCTGTCTTGGGGAAAGGGCTGGGGTAGACTCCGCTGACGCCCCTGCCATGCTTTTCCCGTGCCCCGACGCTACGATTCCGACGACCACGACGATTTCGACGACGACGACCAGGAGGGCGGCAGCTCGCCCTGGCGACGCAGGCTGATCACCTGGAGCATGGCAGCGGTCGCACTGGGACTGGGTTTCCTGATCCCGTACACCCTGTACCTCAACCAGCAGGTGACCCAGCGTTTCGGAGAGCTGCGCTGGCAGATCCCGACCCGTGTCTACGCCCGCCCGCTGGTGCTGACGCCCGGCAAGGCGATGGATGCGGCGACCCTGAAGACCGAACTGGCCGCGTCCGCCTACCGCGATGACGGCGAAGGCAGGGAGCCGGCCACCTACGCGGTGAAGGGTGGCCGCTTCGTCATTGCCAGCCGTGGCTACGCCGACGTCGATGGCCGGGTGGCCGCGCGTCGCGTCGAGCTGTCGCTCGCTGGCGGCACCGTCGCGTCGCTGCGCGATGCGGACAGCCGCAAGGCGCTCAAGGCCGCCCGCCTGGATCCGGCACGCATCGCCACGCTGTACGGCCAGAAGCAGGAAGAGCGTCGCCTGATCCGCATGGACGAGGCGCCGGACCTGCTGGTGACCGGCCTGCAGGCGGTGGAGGACAAGGACTTCAACCGCCATCACGGCATCGACCTGTCGGGCATCGCCCGTGCGGTCTGGGTGACCGTCCGTTCCGGCGGGCAGAGCCGGCAGGGTGCGTCCACGCTGACCCAGCAGTTGGCCCGCAGCGGCCTGCTCGGCATCGGCAAGGAGCAGACCCTCACCCGCAAGTTCAATGAAGTGCTGTACGCGTTGATCATGGAAGCGCGTTACGACAAGCGCACCATTTTCGAGGCGTATCTGAACCAGGTGTACCTGGGCCAGCGCGGCAGCCAGGCGATCCATGGCATGTCCTCCGGCGCCGAATTCTGGTTCGGCCGCGACCTGTCGTCGCTGGAAACCGAGCACATCGCGCTGTTGATCGGCCTGGTCAAGGGCCCGTCCTACTACGACCCGCGGCGCAACCCGGAACGTGCGCTGGATCGTCGCAACTTCGTGCTGGGCAAGCTGCGCGAAGCGGCGCTGATCGACGATGCCGAATACCAGCGGGCGCTGAAGGCTCCGCTGGGGGTGCCGAAGACACCGGGCCTGGTCGCCGCCAACCGCTTCCCGGCCTATGTCGATCTGGTCCGTCGCCAGCTCGGCCACGATTATCCCGAGTCCGCACTGCAGGGCGCGGGCCTGAGCGTCATGACCGGCATGTCGCCGTCCGCGCAGGCCTACGCCGAAGGCGCTGTGACCCGTACCATCAAGTGGCTGGAGAGCAAGCGCCGTCCCGAGCTGCAGGCCGGCATGGTGCTGACCGATGTGCATAACGGCGACGTGCTGGCAGTGATCGGCAGCCGCGAGGTCTCCGAGGTCGGCTTCAACCGCGCCATCGAGGCGCAGCGACCGGTCGGCTCGCTGCTCAAGCCGTTCGTGTACCTGCTGGCGCTGGCCCAGCCAGACCGCTACTCGCTGGCGAGCTGGGTTGACGATTCGCCGGTGACCGTCCAGTTGAGCCGTGGCCGCAACTGGAGCCCGGGGAATGCGGACAACCGCAGCCATGGCACCGTGCGGCTGATCGATGCGCTGGCCAATTCCTACAACCAGGCCACGGTGCGGGTCGGCATGCAGGTCGGTCCAGAGCGTGTGACCCAGCTGATCCACGTGCTGGCCGGCATCAAGGCCGAACCGAATCCGGCCGTGATTCTCGGCTCGACCGACCAGAGCCCGTATGCGATGGCGCAGCTGTACCAGTTCCTGGCCTCGGGCGGCGAGATCCAGCCGTTGCACGCGGTGCGTGGCGTGCTTGATCCGCAGGGCAAGCTGCTCAAGCGCTATGACAAGTCGCCTGCGCCGGCACAGGAAGGCGATTCGATCGCGGCCAACCTGATCAGCATCGGCCTGCAGCAGGTGGTTGCCAGCGGCACCGCGCAGCGCCTCAACGCAGACGGCCTGGGCCGCCTGCAGCCGGCCGGCAAGACCGGTACCACCAATGATGGCCGCGACAGCTGGTATGCCGGCTACACCGGCGACCACCTGGCGGTGATCTGGATGGGCAACGACCAGAACGAGCAGGCCGGGCTGTATGGCGCCACCGGTGCGATGCGCGTGTGGTCGGGCATCTTCCAGCGCCTGCCGAGCGCGCCGCTGCGGGTCAGCAACAAGGGGCTGGACTGGCAGCCGATCGCCGCCAGCGGCACCAACAGTACCGATGAGGGCTGTCCGGGCGCGCGGCGCTTCCCGTTCGTGGTCGGCTATGCGCCGGCATATGCGCCCTGCGCGCCGGCGGTTTCGCCCGAAGCCCAGGACGGCGCCGGCAGCGAAGGCGGTGGCTGGCGCAGCTGGTTCGGCCTGGATCGCAAGCCGGAACCGGCGGAAGAACCCGCAGCCGCGCCGGCGGCGACCACTCCTCCTCCGAGTCGATGAATCCGATGACGCTTCGAATTTTCCTGCATCCGCTCACCCTGGCCGGCCTCACTGTGGTGCTGGCCGCCTGTGTCAGCAGCGCGCCGCCGGTGGTCAAGCCGGTCGCCGCTACCACCACGCCGGTGCAGCGCCTGGCTGCGGTCGAAGCGGCGGCGGGACCGGATGACAAGGAACTGTCGGTGCAGCCGCTGCGCGATCCACAGGTTGAGGATCTGCGCCAGACCGCGCTGACGCAGCGCCAGGCCAACGATCTGCCGGCCGCCGCCGCCAGCCTGGACCAGGCGCTGCAGATCGTCGCCGGAGACCCCGCAGTGCTGCAGGAGCGGGCCGAAATCGCCCTGCTGCAGGGCAAGTGGTCGGAGGCGGAGACGTTCGCGCGCAAGGCCATCGATCTGGGGTCGAAGACCGGGCCGCTGTGCCGGCGCCACTGGGCGACGATCGAGCAGTCACGGCTGGCGCGCGGGGAGAAGGAGAACGCGGTGTCGGCACATGCACAGCTGGAAGGGTGCACGGTACCGGGGATCAAGCGGTACTGAGTTTCCAGCCAACGGCGCAGCCCCTCGTGGCTGGCTGCTTGGCTGCGTAAAGCGGAAGCCCGCTTGGCCGGGCGGGGCAGGTTCGCG
>NZ_JAODZG010000073.1:0-10298 GCF_029835135.1 Stenotrophomonas sp. GD04145
GCGCCCACCAGCAGCACCTGCACCACCACATAGCCCACGCCACTGTCGCGCGACTCACTGGCAATACGCGTCTGCAACGCCTCGCTCACGTCCGGGGTCTGTTCCTGCCGTGCCTGTTCACGCAACGCCTGCGCCAGCGCGCGCTCGTCGGCATCGCGGGGATCGGTCGGTGGATTCACAGCAGTTCTCCGGCGGTGGCATGCCGCGTCAGTTCCTGCTTCAGGAGCAGACGCGCGCGGTGCAGGTGGCTCTTGATGGTACCGCGCGCAAGACCGGTCACCTGCTCGATCTCTGCCAGGTCGAAATCCTCCAGGTAATGCAGGCCGACGATCAGGCGCTGCGGCGGGCTCAACCGCTCCAGCGCCGCACCCAGCTGGCGGCCGGCCTGCAGCGCTTGGCTGAGTTCGGCCGGGCCCGGTCCCTCGTCACCGATGCCCAGATCCTCCGGTACCTCCACCGCCACCATCCACTGCGCTTCCAGGCGCCGGCGACGCAGGTGCTGCAATGCGGTGGTGTAGGCCACCCGTGAGATCCAGGTCCGCAGCGAGGATTCGAAGCGGAACCGGTGCAGTTGCCGGAACACCGCCAGGAAGGTCTCCTGCAGCAGGTCAGCGACCTGATCGCGGTCACCCACCATGCGCCCGATCACATGCGCGCACGTGCGCTGATGGGCCTGCACCAGCTGCGCGAACGCCGGTTGCGAGCCATCGATGATGGCCCGCACCAGCGCCGCATCATCTTCGATGACCGCGGCCGCCGCGGCGTCCTGCCGGCGGCGGCCGCGCAGGGCGGACAGGGCTTCGCCCAGCAGGCTCATGCGCACCGCTCCCCCGGGGCGTGTGGCATGCCGGCGCTCAGCTCTTGCGCACGGCGGGGCGGGTGAAGTGCCAGGCCAGCAGCTGGCCCAGGCCGGCACTGCCCACCAGGGCGGCAGCGGCGCCAAAGGTGAGGTCGCGGGCGCCCAGGACTTCCAGCAGGCCCATGGCCAGGGCCAGGCACACCAGGCTGATGCCCCAGCGCAGCGCGCCCTGGCGGCGGCGCTCTTCCTCCAGCACGGCCAGGGCGCGGATCACCTCCTCGGGCACGTGCGGTGCGACCAGCTTGCTGCGCGCGCGCGCATCGGCGATGGCGTGGATGGCGTAGGCGATGCAGATGAAGAGGGTGATCGGGATGAGTTCCTGCATGGTCGTGCTCCTGTGCGGTGAATGATGCGGGTTCAGGAGAATGGATGCGCGATGGGGGGCACCGGTTGCACCGCTTTGCCGATCCCGCTGCCATGACCTGTGGCCCCCTCCTGCGGCGCGAACGGCTGCTACCCTTGCCCGGTTTCCTTTTCTGGTGCCGTCCGCCCATGTCCCGAGTGCTGCCCCTGTCCCTCCTGCTGTCGGCCGTGCTGGCCGCACCGGCCGCCCATGCCGCGCCGACGCCGATCACCATCGAACAGGCCATGGCGGATCCGGACTGGATCGGTCCGCCGGTCGAGAAGGCCTGGTGGTCGTGGAACAGCCAGCAGGTCGAGTACCAGCTCAAGCGCAACGGCAGCCCGGTGCGCGACACCTTCCGCCAGCCCGTGGCCGGTGGTGTTGCGGCCCAGGTGGCAGACGACCAGCGCGGCACCCTGGACGTGGCCGATCCGGTCTACGACCGCACCCGCACCCGCAGCGCCTTCGTCCGCAACGGCGACGTGTTCGTGCGCGACCTGCGCAGCGGCGCGCTCACCCAGCTCACGCGCAGCAACGAGCGCGCCAGCGGGGTGAACTTCGCTGCCGACAACGGCGTGATCTGGCGGGTGGGCCAGAACTGGTTCCACTGGACCGCTGCCGGCGGCGTGCAGCAGGTTGCCAGCCTGAAGGCCGACAAGGACCCCAACAGCGCGCCCAAGGACGACCTGCTGCGCGACCAGCAGCTGCGTACCCTGGAAACCCTGCGTCGCGACCGCGAGCAGCGCGAGGCATTGAAGGACCAGGACCAGCGCTGGCGCCAGGCCGACCCGACCCGCGCGCCGGGCCCGGTATACCTGGGCGCCGACGTGGAGATCGCCGACAGCGTGCTGTCGCCGGACCTGGGCCACCTGATCGTGGTGACCACGCCGAAGGACTTCGACGAGGGCCGCACCAGCAAGATGCCGCTGTACGTGACCGAATCCGGTTACGAGGAAACCGAGGACACCCGCACCCGCGTCGGTCGCAATGGCAACGAGCCGCACACCCTGTGGTACGTGGACGTGCGCAGCGGCAAGGCGCAGAAGCTGTCGCTGTCCGGCCTGCCGGGCATCGCCACCGACCCGCTGGCCGACCTGCGCCGCAAGGCCGGCAAGGAGGCGCTGAAGGGCGAACGCAGCGTGCAGGTGATGAGCGACTTCATGGGCGGCGGCATGCGCTGGAGCGCCGATGGCCAGCAGGCGGCGGTGATGCTGCGCGCCAACGACAACAAGGACCGCTGGATCGTCAGCATCGGCAGCGACGGCCGCGTGCAGAACCGCCACCGGCTGACCGACAACGCGTGGATCAACTGGGGCTTCAACGATTTCGGCTGGATGGCCGATGGCCGCACGCTGTGGCTGCTGTCCGAGGAATCGGGCTTCTCGCACCTGTACACCCAGGCCGGCACTGCCCGGCCGCAGGCGCTGACCAGCGGCAAGTGGGAGACCTCCGCGCCCGTGCTGTCGGCCGACGGCAAGGGCTTCTACTTCCTGTGCAACCAGCAGGCCCCGCACGATTACGAAGTCTGCGCGGTCGACACCGGCAGCCGTCAGGTCCGCGAGCTGACCAGCCTCAACGGCGTGGAAGACTTCTCGCTGTCGCCGGATGGCCAGCAGCTGCTGGTGCGCTACTCCGGTGCCTACCTGCCACCGCAGCTGGCGGTGCTGCCCAGCGCGGGCGGCCAGGCCCGCGTGCTGACCGATACCCGCAGCGCCGACTTCAAGGCGCGCCAGTGGATCCAGCCGAAGCTGGTGGCGGTACCGTCCAGGCATGGCGCCGGCGTGGTCTGGGCCAAGTACTACGAACCCGAGCACAAGGAGCCGGGCAGGAAGTACCCGATCGTGATGTTCGTGCACGGTGCCGGCTACCTGCAGAACGTGCACCAGCGCTACCCGGCCTACTTCCGCGAGCAGATGTTCCACAACCTGCTGGTGCAGAAGGGCTACATCGTGCTGGACATGGACTACCGCGGCAGCGAGGGCTACGGCCGCGACTGGCGCACGGCCGTCTACCGCAACATGGGCCACCCGGAACTGGAAGACTACAAGGACGGCCTGGACTGGCTGGTGGACACCCAGCAGGGCGACCGTGACCACGCCGGCATCTACGGTGGCTCCTACGGCGGCTTCATGACCTTCATGGCGCTGTTCCGCGCACCGGGCACCTTCAAGGCCGGTGCCGCGCTGCGCCCGGTGGTGGACTGGCACAACTACAACCACGCCTATACCAGCAACATCCTCAACACGCCGGACATCGATCCGGAGGCGTACCGTGTGTCCTCGCCGATCGAGTACGCGCAGAACCTGCAGGACAACCTGCTGATCGCGCACGGCATGATGGATGACAACGTGTTCTTCCAGGACTCGGTGAACCTGACCCAGCGCCTGATCGAGCTGCACAAGGACAACTGGTCGATCGCCCCGTACCCGCTGGAGCGCCACGGCTACGTCCGCGCCGACTCCTGGCTGGACCAGTACAAGCGCATCCTCAAGCTGTTCGAGCAGAACCTGAAGTGAGCAGTGCCGCGGCCACGATCCACATCGTGGCCGCGGTCATCGTCGACGACCACGGCCGGGCGCTGGTGGTACGCAAGCACGGCGCCGACCGCTTCATCCAGCCCGGAGGCAAGCCCGAACCGGGCGAAACGCCACTGCAGACGCTGGCCCGCGAACTGGACGAGGAGCTGGGTGTGCGCCTGCTCGCCGGCCCGACCGTGGCGCTGGGCCATTTCCAGGACTGGGCGGTGAACGAGCCTGGTCATCGCGTACAGGCCGAGGCCTGGTGGGTGCAGGTACAGGGCACGCCGCAGGCACGCGCGGAAATCGCCGAGCTGGCGTGGGTGCCGCTGCGCCCGCCCCATGGCCTGCTCTTGGCACCCTTGAGCGAACACCATATCCTGCCGGCCGTTGCCACCCGGGTGGCGACCCGCTGAAGACGCCACTGCAGCCAAGGACATCGGATGTCGCTTCAACCGCCCCGGCACCGCCCTGCCACGCCGCTCAACCCGGAGGATTTCGTGCGGCCGCTCGGCCTGGCGTCGCTGCTGATCTGCGCAGCGTTCGTGGTGGCCATGGCGATTCAGGCGCTGGTGGTCTGGCAGCTGTCCGGCGGCCCGTTCTGGCGGTGGATGCTGCTGTCGGCCACTGAACAGCAGTTCCCGCCAAGCGTGCTGTGGATCCTGCGCAAACCGGTGGACGCTACCCTGTGGCTGATGCTGTCAGCGATCCCCGCCGTGCTTTCCAGCTGGGGATTCGCCCGGCGACGTCGCTGGGGCCTCTGGAGCTACGTGGCATTGCTGTGGCTCTCGGCCCTGGCAAACTTCGCCGTCGCCGGGTGGCTGGACAGCGTCGTCGCCGACGTCATCGGGCGTATCGTCGATCCAGACACACTGCGCGAAGCGCGAACCCAGCACATCCTCATGTCGCTGACCTTGTTCGGCGGCGCCTTCGCCCTGCTCGTCGCGCAGGGCTGGCTGGCCTGGCGCCTGCTGCGGCCGGATATCCGCTCCTGCTTCCACTGACCTGCCCTCACCCGCGGCGTGCGGCAGGCCCTGCGGTAAAGTACGCGTCATGAACGAATTCGAGCGCGTGCGCGCCTACCTGACCGACCTGCAGGACCGCATCTGTGCGGCGATCGAAGCGGCCGACGGCCAGGCCCGCTTCCAGGAAGACCTGTGGCAGCGCGCTGAAGGCGGGGGTGGCCGTACCCGCGTGCTGCGCGACGGCGCGGTGTTCGAACAGGCCGGAATCGGCTTCTCGGATGTCTCCGGCAGCCGCTTGCCGCCGTCGGCCTCGGCCAACCGCCCGGAGCTGGCCGGCGCCTCCTGGCGCGCCACCGGCGTATCGCTGGTGTTCCACCCCCTCAACCCCTATGTGCCCACCACCCATGCCAACGTGCGCTTCTTCCAGGCGCAGCGCGACGGCGAAGTGGTGGCCAGCTGGTTCGGGGGTGGTTTCGATCTGACCCCCTTCTATCCCTTCGACGAGGACGTGCGCCATTGGCACCAGGTCGCCCACGACCTGTGCGCGCCGTTTGGTGAAGAGCGCTACAGCGCGCACAAGCGCTGGTGCGACGAGTACTTCTTCCTGCGCCACCGCAACGAAACGCGCGGCATCGGCGGCCTGTTCTTCGACGATCTGCACGGCGATTTCGAACGCGACTTCGATTACCTGCGGGCGGTCGGCGACGGCTTCCTCGATGCCTATCTGCCGATCGTGCAGCAGCGCAAGGACATCGCCCATGGCGAGCGCGAGCGCGAATTCCAGCTGTACCGGCGGGGCCGCTATGTGGAATTCAACCTGGTCTACGACCGCGGCACGCTGTTCGGCCTGCAGAGCGGCGGCCGCAGCGAAAGCATCCTGATGAGCCTGCCGCCGCGGGTGCGCTGGGAATACGGCTTCACCCCCGAGGCGGGCAGTCCGGAAGCCCGGCTGGCCGATTACCTGGTCCCGCGCGACTGGCTCTAAGGCATCTCGCGGGGCGGCGTGGCCGTCCCCGCACGCATGCCGCCGGCCCTACGCGTCCGTGTGCCGGGCGATGATCGTGATGTGGCCGGTGGTTTCCAGCAGCGCCACCTGCACATCATCGATGCGCAGGCAGCCCTGCTGGCGCATGGCGGCATCGAAATCGGCCCGGCTGATCAGTTCGCGGCGCAGAACATCCCGCAACAGGGTGCCGTCACGGGCGATCACCACCGGTTCCCCCTCGATCAGGCGCTCCAGGCGGCGGTTGCGGGTGGTCACCCAGCCCACGCCGTAGTTGAGCAGGATCAGGGTCGCGGCGAGCAGCAGGCCACCGCCCAGGGACGTGTCCTGGCCCAGCAGCGCGTTCTGCACCGCGTTGCCCAGCAGCACGATCAGCAGCACGTCGAACGGGGTGATCTGCCCCAGCGCGCGCTTGCCGCTGAGGCGCACCAGGCCCAGCACGACGGTGTAGACCACCACCGCGCGCAGGATGAACTCCCACCACGGCATCGCCAGTGCGAACAGATCGTGCATTGCGGGCTTCCCTGCTGGGCGGTGGCCCAGCCTAGCAGCCGGCAGCCTGCCGGCGGCGCAAATAAAAAGCCCCGCTGACCAGGGGGAGGTCAACGGGGCCGGGGAACGGGCACTTGGGGAGGAGTCCCCGTTCCGAGATCTGCTCCAGGGGATGGGAGAGATCCACAACAGGCATTGCGCCTGTCGAGAGCTATAGAACCACTCCGAACACTAACGGTTCGTGAAGGGAGCCAATTTAATGAACCGCGATGGGGCGAGTATTCATGGCCGAGTCAGAAACTGTGGCCAGATGAACAAATTCACGTCCCTTCAGGTCTGAAAGCGACTCAGTGTGCCTCGTCCCAGTTCTTACCTACGCCGGTGTCGACCACCAAAGGAACGCGCAACTGTGCCGATTGCGACATGCGCTGCACCACATTTTCCCGCAGTTCCTCGACAAACGCAGTCTCGGTTTCGAACACCAGTTCATCGTGCACCTGCAGGATCATCCGCGCCGGGGCCCCGCTGTCGCGCAGCCAGCGGTCAACATCCACCATCGCGCGCTTGATGATGTCGGCAGCGGTGCCCTGCATCGGCGCGTTGATCGCCGCGCGTTCAGCACCGGCACGCAGGCCCTGGTTGCGTGCATGGATATCGTTCAGATACAGGCGGCGGCCGAACAGCGTCTCCACATAGCCCTGGTCACGGGCCTGCTGGCGCATCCGCTCCATGAAGTCACGCACGCCCGGGTAACGGCTGAAGTACAACGCCACATAATCCTGCGCCTGGCCCCGGTCGATGCCGAGGTTGCGGGCCAGGCCGAAGGCACTCATGCCGTACATCAGGCCGAAATTGATCGCCTTGGCCGCGCGGCGCTCGTTCGGCGTCACCTCGTCCAGGGTGCGGCCGAACACTTCTGCGGCGGTGGCGCGGTGCACGTCGGCGCCCTGCTCGAAGGCGCGCACCAGGCCCGGGTCTTCGGACAGGTGGGCCATGATCCGCAGTTCGATCTGTGAATAGTCGGCAGCCAGCAGCTGGCAGCCTTCCGGTGCGACGAAGGCGCGGCGGATGCGGCGGCCATCTTCGGTGCGGATCGGGATGTTCTGCAGGTTCGGGTCGGAGGAGGACAGGCGGCCGGTGGCAGCGCCGGACTGGTGGTAGCTGGTGTGCACCCTGCCGGTATCCGGGTTGACCATCTCCGGCAGCTTGTCGGTATAGGTGCTGCGCAGCTTGGCCAGGCCACGGTAATCGAGGATCACCCGCGGCAGCTCATGCTGGTCGGCGATCGCCTCCAGCGCCTCTTCATTGGTGCTGGGCTGGCCCTTCGGGGTCTTCACCACCGCCGGCAGCTTCAGCTCGTCGAACAGCACGGCCTGCAGCTGCTTCGGCGAATCCAGGTTGAAACTGCGCCCGGCCAGCTCGGTGGCCTTCTGCTGCGCGGCCAGCATGCGCGAAGACAGGTCCTGGCTCTGCCGGCGCAGCTCGTCGGCATCGATGCGTACACCGTTGGCCTCGATGCTGGCCAGTACCGGCACCAGTGGCATCTCGATGTCGCGGTACACGCTGTCCAGGGCCGGTTCGGCCAGCAGCTGCGGTTGCAGCGCGCGGTGCAGGCGCAGGGTGATGTCGGCGTCCTCGGCCGCATAGCGGCTGGCCTCGTCGATGCCCACCTGCGAGAACGGAATCTGCTTGGCGCCCTTGCCGGCCACGTCCTCGAACTTGATGGTGGTGTAGCCCAGGTAACGCAGGGCCAGCGAATCCATGTCGTGGCGGGTGGCGGTGGAATTGAGCACGAAGCTCTCAAGCATGGTGTCGTCGTGGTAACCCTGCACCTCGACACCGTGGCGCCGCAGCACATGCAGGTCGTACTTGCCGTGCTGGCCCAGCTTCTTCCTTGCCGGGTCCTGCAGTACCGGGCGCAACGCGTCCAGCACCTGCTGCAGCGGCAGCTGCGCCGGTGCGCCGGGGTAGTCATGGCCCACCGGGATGTAGGCCGCCCTGCCGGGCTCGACCGCCAGGCTGACACCGACCAGGCGCGCGCGCATCGCATCCAGCGCATCGGTTTCGGTATCGAAGCTGATCAGGTCGGCCTGCTGCAGCCGCTCGACCCAGGCCTGCAGCTGTCCGCTGGTAAGCACGGTCTCGTATTCACCTGGCGCGGCCAGCGCCGGATCCAGCGTGCCCTCGGCCGGTGCCTCCGCACTGCCACGGGCGAAGCCGGCCGCCGTGCCACGCAGGCTCGGTGCCGCCTCGCTGGCCACGGCCGGTGCCGGCAGCGGCGCCCCCAGTTCCTTCAGGGCCTGGGTGAACCCGTAGCGCGTGTACAGCTCGGTCAGCGCCGGCACGTCCTGTTCGCGCAGCGCCAGCGTGGTCGGGGTGGCCTCCAGCGCGACGTCGGTGCGGATCGTCACCAGTTCGCGGTTCAGCGGCAGGCGCTCCAGCGCCGCACGCAGGTTCTCGCCGATCTTGCCCTTCATGGTCGGCGCGGCCGCCATCACCCCGTCCAGGTGCTGGTACTCGGCCAGCCACTTGGCGGCGGTCTTCGGCCCGCACTTCTCCACGCCCGGCACGTTGTCGACGCTGTCGCCCATCAGCGCCAGCAGGTCGACGATCTGGTCGGCGCGCACACCGAACTTCTCCATCACCGCAGCGTCCGAATCCATGCGGCTGCCGGTCATGGTGTTGACCAGCTCGATGCCCGGCCGCACCAGCTGGGCGAAGTCCTTGTCGCCGGTGGAGATCGTCACCTTCAGGTCCTGCGCCTGGCCCTGCAGGGCCAGCGTGCCGATCACATCGTCGGCTTCCACGCCCGGAACGCGCAGGATGCTGATGCCCAGCGCTTCGACGATGCGGCACATCGGCTCGACCTGGCTGCGCAGCTCGTCGGGCATCGGGGGACGGTTGGCCTTGTACTGATCGTACAGGTCATCACGGAAGGTCTTGCCGGGCGCATCGACGACGAACGCGACGTAGGCCGGCCGCTCCTTCAGCGTCGAGCGCAGCATGTTGACCACGCCGAACAGCGCGCCGGTGGGCTCGCCCTGTGCATTGGACAGGGGCGGCAGCGCGTGGAACGCGCGGTACAGGTAACTGGACCCGTCGATCAGGACTAATCTGCTCATGCAGCGATTCTACGCGCCTGTCCCTGCACAGCGGCGACACGGCGCATGCCCGACGATGGGGCATAATCGAATCTCTTTCCAGGCAAAGGACCACCGCCCATGAAGACTCTGATGCTGGCCTCCCTGCTCCTGCTTGCCGGCTGCGCCAGCATGGGTGGCGCCGGGGCGCCCCCCGTCGACGTCAAGGGCGCCGAGGTCTCCAGCCGCACCATGAGCAACGGCGACACCATCGAGGAGTACCGCGTGGCCGGGCAGCTGCGCATGGTCAAGGTGACGCCGTCGCGGGGTGCCCCGTTCTACATGTACGACAAGAACGGCGATGGCCGCATGGACACCGACAAGGACGGCGTCTCGCCGGTGTACTGGAAGCTCTACAGCTGGTGATCCGACCCCAGCGAGCCCGGCTGCACAAAAGATGACGCCGGCGCGCATCCTGCGGCCGGCGTCGGTGTCCCCTCCCCGGGAACACGTGCCTCAGCGGATGACCAGCACCGGAAGCGTGCTGCGTGCCAGCACCTCGGCGGTCTGGCTGCCCAGCAGTACGCGGGTCACGCCACGACGGCCATGCGAGGTCATCACGATCAGGTCGCTGTTGCGCTCGGCAGCGGTCTCGATGATGCCGTCGGCCGCGTAGCGGTCCAGTACGTGCACCGGGTTGGCGGTAATGCCCTGTTCGGCGGCCTTGGCCAGCGCCGGCTGCAGCACCTTCTGCGCGCCTTCCTCGCGGTCGGCCTTGTACTCGGGGCTGTTCATGTAGCCCACGCTCCAGCCCATGGCGTCGTACATGCCGACGGCCCACGGCTCGGAAACGGTGACGATGTCGACCTCTGCATTGAGGTCCTTCGCCAGCTCCAGGCCCTTGGCCAGGCCCTTGTCGGCCAGCTCGGACCCGTCGGTGGCGATCAGGATGCGCGTGTACATGGTAGGGCTCCGTGGCAATCCGCCGGATGGGAACGCCACCATTGCACACCCGATGTGCACGTGGCGCTTTGAGCAGG
>NZ_JAODZG010000074.1:0-8844 GCF_029835135.1 Stenotrophomonas sp. GD04145
AGAAACTGTGACTACCGTCTGTACGCGATCGACCGGTGTCTCAAGTCCCATTCACACACGCCGATACCGGACCCATGGATAGACTCAGCCTCATCGGACTCTTTCTCGCCCTGGCCTCGCTGGTCGGCGGCAGCATCCTCAAGGGCGCCGGACTGGCGTCCCTGTGGTCGCCTGCGGCGTTCGTGATCGTCATCGTCGGCACCATCGCCGCGATCCTGCTGCACACCGCACCCGCCGTATTCAGGCATGCCTTCCGGATCGTGCGCTGGGTCGTGCGCCCGCCGCACAGCGATCGTCGCGAGCTGATCCAGCAGATCGTCGAGTGGAGCAACATCGCCCGCCGCCAGGGCCTGCTGGGCCTGGAAGCGCAGGTGGAAGCGCAGCAGGATCCGTTCCTGCGCAAAGGCCTGCAGCTGCTGGTCGACGGCGTCGAGCCCGAATCGATCCGGCACATGCTGGAGATCGAGCTGGGCAGCCAGGAACACCGTGACCAGGCCGCCGCCAAGGTCTTCGAGGGCATGGGCATCTATGCGCCGACGCTGGGCATCATCGGTGCGGTGCTGGGCCTGATCGCCGTCATGAAGAACCTGGCCGACCCCAGCAAGCTGGGGCATGGCATCGCCGCCGCCTTCACCGCCACCATCTACGGCATCGCGTCGGCCAACCTGCTGTTCCTGCCGATCGCCGCCAAGCTGAAGGGGGTGATCGCCCACAACAGCCGCGACCGCGAGATGGTCATCGAAGGCCTGATCTCGATCGCGCAGGGCGAGAACCCGCGGAACATCGAAACCAACCTGTCCGGCTTCCTGCACTGACATGGCCCGCCGCAGACACCACGAAGAGCACGCCAACCATGAAGCATGGGCGATCCCCTATGCCGATCTGATGACGCTGCTGCTGGCCTTCTTCGTGGTGATGTATGCGATCTCCTCGATCAACGAAGGCAAGTACCGGATCATGGCCGATGCGCTCACCGATGCCTTTGGTGGCGCGCCGCGCACCATCAATCCGGTGCAGGTCGGCAACAAGCAGGTGCAGGGGGGCGGCTGGGACAGTCCTTCGGTGATCAAGTCCGGCACCAAGATCGGCCCTTCCGCACCGGCACCCTCGCACGACCCTACCCTGCTGCCGGCCATGGCCTCGCAGATGCGCATGCCGGTCTCGGTGCACGACCAGCAGCAGATCGCCCGTGCCGAGCGCCAGCTCAGCAGCATCGCCGACCGGTTGACCGCCGCGCTGTCGCCGCTGATCGAGCGCGGCATGATCAGCGTGCGCCGCACCGAGCTGTGGATCGAAGTGGAGATCAACAGCGACATCCTGTTCCCGACCGGCTCGGCGGCGCTGGACGTGCACGCGCGCGGGACGCTGTCCAGCCTGGCCGGTGTGCTGCGCGACGTACCCAACAGCGTGCGGGTGGAAGGCCACACCGACAACGTGCCGATCGCCACCGCCACCTTCCCCTCCAACTGGGAACTGTCGGCCGCGCGGGCCGCCAGCGTGGTCCACCTGTTCGCCGACCAGGGCCTGCAGCCTTCGCGTCTGGCCATGGTCGGCTACGGCCAGTTCCGCCCGCGCGAGGACAACGACAGTGCGCAGGGTCGCAACCGCAACCGGAGGGTGATGGTCATCATCCTGGCCGACACCTCGCACTCGGTCGACCCGCTGGGCCAGCGCCTGAACGCCGCCAACGGCGCGGCCGACCCGTCCGCCGGGCCTGCGGCAACACCCGCCACAGTGCCCTCCCCGTCCCCCATCGCACCGGTGCAGTTGCCACCGGTGCCGGCTGGCAGCCGTGTCGGCGCCGCCGCTCCCCCGGCAATGAAGGAGTAAACCCATGCGCATCTGGGCAGTCGCCAACCAGAAGGGCGGAGTCGGCAAGACGACGACCACCCTGGCCCTCGGTCGCAACCTGGCCACGCAGGGCCATCGCGTGCTGCTGATCGACCTTGATCCCCATGCCTCGCTCAGCCGCGCCTTCGGCGTGCCGGTGGACCCGCCACCGACCGGCGTACTTGAGCTGTTCGGCGCACCTCCGGCCGAGCTGTCCAGCCTTTGCCACACCAGCAGCGTCAGCGGCCTGGACTACGTCTGTGCACAGCCGGCACTGGCCACGCTGGAGCGCCGCAGCGCCAACCAGCCGGGCCTTGGCCTGGCGCTGCAGAACGCGCTGGCACGGCACCAGGGCCAGCACGACTACATCCTGCTGGACTGCGCGCCCACACTCGGCCTGCTGATGATCAATGCGCTCGCGGCAGCGGACCGCCTGATCATTCCGACGCAGGCCGAGCCGCTGGCACTGCACGGGCTGGACGGCATGGTGCGCACCGGTGAGATGGTCGAGCGCTCGCGCCGGCGCCCGCTGCCGATCTCGATCCTGCCCACCCTGTTCGACCGCCGCACCCGCACCGGCAACGAATCACTGCGCAGCATGCAGGACCGTCACGGCGCACGCGTCTGGGAGGATGCGATTCCGATCGACACGCGGGTCAGCAACGCGGCCGGCCTGACCCTGCCGAGCGTCGGCGAGGACTATCCCGGCCGCGGGCTCGCGGCCTACCGTCGCGCGCTGAACTGGATCCTTGGCGAGGATGCGCGCGCGCTGGAGCAAGCCGCATGAACACCACCGGCGTGCTGGACGACTATCTGGACGAGCTGCTGGGCGAAGCGATCGCCCCGGTGGCGGCCAGCCCCGATGCAGGCAACACGGCGCTTCCGGCGGCGATCGCCGAACGCGAGCCGACCTGGGACGACCTGCCGGCAGAGGTCATCTACGAAACCGGCAGCAGCGACGTGGTGCCCGTGGATGACGCCGCTCTGGCGGCCGCCTTCGAGGCCACCAGCCAGTCCTCTGCACCGGCATCTGCCGAACGCCAGCCGACCTGGGACGATCTGCCCGATGAGGTGATCTACGAGACCGACGGCGCGGAAAGCCCGTTGCTGGCCCACACCGACAGCCCCGCGCTGCAGGCTGCCTTCGAGGCCGCCGCCAGCGGCGACGGGGTGGATCCGGTGGCGCCCGCGCGGATCGTGCCCCCGGCACCCGCCGCTGCGCCGCCGGTAGCGGCCGCACCGCCGCGTGTCGCCCTCGAGGCACCCGCCGCCAGCCGCCCTGCCAGCTGGCAGGAACTGCAGGCGCAGGCCCATCGACCCGCCAACAGCCCGCATCCGCAGCACCGCCGCGCGAACGAGCGCACCTCGCGCTGGCTGCGGATGCGCTGTGGCAGCCAGGCCTATGCACTGGAACTGCTGAAAGTGCAGGAGGTGGTACTGCCGGTACCCCTGCTGCCGCTGCGCGGCACTGCGCCGGCGATGCTGGGGATCATGAACCTGCGCGGCCAGGTGGTGCCCGTGATGGACCTTGGGCTGCACCTGGGCGCAGCGGCGGCCGAGGACGACGCACAGACCCGCATCGTGGTGCTGGAGGAAGACGGCGAGACCATCGGCCTGCGCGTCTCGGCCGTGGAAGACGTCGCCAATCTCACTGATTCGCAGATCGAGCCACCGGATACCGCCCGCATCTGCCAGATCTCCAACGACCTCTTCCGTGGTGTGGCCCGCGTCAGCCAACGGCCGATGATCCTGCTCGACGCCACCCGCCTGCTCAACTGAGGCGGGGTCCACGCGTTGCCCGGGCCCGTCGGAACGGGCACGCAGGGCCTCACCGCCCCCTAAAGAACCCCTGGCGGGTGCCGATATGGATGACGGAACCGTTTGTCCGGAGCAACGATGAGCACTGTCGAACTGGGTGAGGATCTCGGCATCGAGACCAGCACCGAGCTCAAGAACCGCCTCGCCCCGCTGGTAGCGCAGGTTGGCGAGCTGACCCTGGATGCAAGCCAGGTCGGCCGCGTCCACACCGCCGCCGTGCAGGTGCTGTGTGCATTCGTGCAGGCACGCCGCGAGGCGGGCCTGGACACCGGCTTCCACGGTTGCACTGCAACCTTCCGTGACGCCGCGCGCCTGCTGGGCGTCACCCAGGCCCTGGGCCTGGACGTACCCCATGACAACCTGAAATCTGTGGAGAACGCTGCATGAGCGCACGTATCTTGGTGGTGGACGATTCGGCGTCGATGCGCCAGATGGTGTCCTTCGCCCTCACCTCGGCCGGTTTTGCCGTCGAAGAAGCTGAAGACGGCGCGGTCGCGCTCGGCCGCGCGAAGGGACAGCGCTTCAACGCGGTGGTCACCGACGTCAACATGCCGAACATGGACGGCATTGCGCTGATCCGCGAGCTGCGCCAGCTGCCGGACTACAAGTTCACGCCGCTGCTGATGCTGACCACCGAGTCCGCCGCCGACAAGAAGTCCGAAGGCAAGGCCGCCGGCGCCACCGGCTGGCTGGTCAAGCCGTTCAACCCGGAACAGCTGGTCGCTACCGTGCAGAAAGTGCTGGGCTGATCGCCCCGCACCGTTCCCCTTCTTCGCTTCCGGATCACCACTGCATGAGCATGGACCTGCAACGCTTCCACGCCACCTTCTTCGAAGAGAGCCGCGAAGGCCTCGACGCGATGGAGGCCGGCCTGCTGGCCCTGGAGTCGGGGCAGCAGGACGCGGAGATCATCAACTCGGTGTTCCGCGCCGCCCACTCCATCAAGGGCGGTGCCGGTACGTTCGGCTTCGATGCCATCGCCGCGCTCACCCACGTACTGGAAACGCTGCTGGACGAGCTGCGCGCCGGCAAGCGCGCGCTGGAAGGCCACGCGGTCGATGCGATGCTGTCGTCCGTGGATGTGCTGCGCGCCCTGCTGCGCGAGGCCGAGCACGGCCTGGCGGCCGATCCGGCGGCCGTCGCCGCGGTGAAGGCGCGGCTGGAGGCAGTGCTGTCCGGCCAGCCGGCAGCCAGCGCCCCGGCCGCGGCTGCCGCCGCAGCACCGGTGGACGATACGCCCGAAGCCTGGCAGATCGGCTTCACCCCCGCGCCCTCGCTGTTCATGAGTGGCAATGATCCGCTGCGCATCATCCGCGAACTGGAACATCTCGGCTCGCTGCAGGTCGCTGCGCGGCTCGAACGCCTGCCCGGCTTCGCCCAGCTTGACCCTCTCGAAGCCCATCTTGCGTGGGACCTCGGCCTGGTCGGCAAGGTGCCGCGCAGCAAGATCGAAGACACCTTTGCGTGGGTGCTGGACGACTGCGAACTGGACATCCGTCCGGCCGCGCCGCCGAGCCTGGCCACCCGCGCCCCCGATACAACAGCCAACGCCCCTTCCACGCCCGTTGCTGCAGTACCCCCCGTTGCCGCCGCCCCTGCCGCCAGTGGCACCCCTGGCACCAGCCAGGACGCGGAAACCTCGATCCGCGTCAGTGTCGACAAGGTGGACGCGCTGATCAATCTGGTCGGTGAACTGGTCATCACCCAGGCCATGCTCAAGCAGGTCTCGCATGCGCTGGATCCGGTGCTTGCCGAGAGCCTGTTCGCCGGCCTGGATCAGCTCGAACGCAACACCCGCGACCTGCAGGAAGCCGTCATCGGCGTGCGCATGCTGCCGGTCGACGCCGTGTTCCGCCGCTTCCCGCGCCTGGTCCGCGACCTCTCCACCCGCCTCGGCAAGCAGGTCCGCCTGCGCACCATCGGTGAAGGCACCGAACTGGACAAGGGCCTGATCGAGAAGATCGCCGATCCGCTCGTCCACCTGGTCCGCAACTCCATCGACCACGGGCTGGAAATGCCGGACGTGCGCAAGGGCGCAGGCAAGGACGAGACCGGCACCATCACCCTGGCGGCGTCGCACCAGGGAGGCCACATCGTCATCGAAGTCAGCGACGACGGACGCGGCCTGGATCGCGCCAGGATCCTCGCCAAGGCGGCCGAACGCGGCCTGAGCGTGCCCGACAATCCCACCGACTCGCAGGTCTGGGACCTGATCTTCCAGCCGGGCTTCTCCACCGCCGACGCCGTCACCGATCTCTCCGGGCGCGGCGTGGGCATGGACGTCGTCCGTCGCAACATCCAGGCACTGGGCGGTGAAGTACAGATCGAAAGCAGCCTGGGCACTGGAACGCGTACCCTGATCCGGCTGCCGCTGACCCTGGCCATCCTCGACGGCATGACCGTGGCGGTGGCGGGCGAGACGTTGATCCTGCCGCTGGCCTATGTGCTGGAAGCCCTGCAGCCGCAGCCGGAGGACATCCGCAGCATGGCCGGCGAAGGGCGCGTGCTGCGCGTGCGTGGCGAGTACCTGCCGATCCTGTCCCTCAGCGAGTACTACGGGTACGGCGCCCGCATGCCCGGCAGCGAATCGCTGGTGGTGGTGGTGGAAGGCGACGGGCAGAAGATCGCACTGGAAGTGGACGAACTGGTCGGTCAGCAGCAGGTCGTGGTCAAGAACATCGAGAACAACTACCGGCGTATCGGCGGCGTGTCCGGCGCCACCATCCTCGGCGATGGCCGCGTTGCACTGATCGTCGACATCGGTGGGCTGGTGCGCTCGCTGCGCGTGCCGCAGGCCGCCTGAGTCCGAGCGCAGGTGATCCAGGGCCGCCGCCCCACACGGGCGGCGGCTTTCGTTTGTGTGCAGCCCGGTAGCAAGGCGAGTGTGCGCCTCCCGCTCCATTTCGTGAACTCCGTCGGCCCACGGCGCCGCAGGAAACCACCCGCGTGCAGGCCGGAACACGGCCCCTGCAACGCGTCCGCGCCGCCGTCCCTACGCATCCGGATGTGACGCCCATCCATAAAGTCCGCCGGCCGTGCGCCGCTATCTCGCAGTGACAGTCGTGACCGGACGCGCATCGGCTCCGATTCACGCTGCACTCCCCGGCCGGCACGCACGCCCGCCACTCTGCCCACCTGGAGCACCTGCATGAAGTGGTTCCACGATCTGCCCATCGCCCGCAAGCTGGCCGTGGGGTTCACCCTCACCACCCTGATGACCCTGCTGCTGGGTGCGTTCGCACTGTTGCGCCTGAGCCAGGCCAACGACCAGCTGGGGGCGATGGCCAGCAACGATATTCCGTCGGTGCAGCATCTGGGCGAAGCCCGCTCGCAGCTTGGTGAATTCCGTACCTACGAGCTGGCCCAGCTGACCATGCTGGACCAACCGGACAAGGTGGCCGACTACAACAAGCGCATGGACGCCACCGCCAAAGCCGTACGCGATGAACTGGCGGCCTATGCCGCCTTGCCGGCCCAGGACAAGGAACGCGAACTGTATCGCGCCGCCTCGGCGCAGGTGGATCGCTACTTCGCCGCCAACAAGGCCATGCGTGACGCAGTGGCCGCCGGCGACGGCATCATGGCGCAGCAGATTTCCGACGAGCAGTCGCGCCCGGCACGGCGTGAACTGTTCGACGCCCTGAAGGCACTGGGTGCCCACATCGCCGGCCTGATGGACGCGCGGATCGCCGATGCCAACGCCACGCATCGCGCCAGCATGATCGCCATCATCGGCTGCATCGTACTGCTGTCGTTGCTGGCCGCCGCGCTGGCCACGGTCATCTCGCGGGCCGTGACCGGTCCGCTCGGCAAGGCCGTGCAGGCCATCCAGGCCGTCGCCCGCGGTGACCTGAGCGTCAGCACCCGGGCCACCAGCAACGACGAGGCCGGCAAGATGCTGTCCGCCACTGCGGAAATGACCGCAATGCTGCGCCGATTCTCCGAGCAGACGCAGCTGATGGCGCAGATGCATGCCGGACCGGATATCAGCCATCGCATCCCGGAAGACTTCCCGGGTGTCTACGGCCAGCTCGCCAGCGGCATCAATACGGTCATTTTCGAGCACCTGGACGCGATCCGCGATGCGATCGACGTACTCAACCAGTATGCCGTCGGCAATCTCGCACCGGACGCGCGCCGCCTGCCCGGCAGCCGCGCCATCCTGCATGAGTCGATGGATGCGGCCAAGTCCAGCCTGCTGGCGATCAATACGCAGATCCAGCAGCTCGCGGCCGCAGCCGCCGCGGGCGACTTCAGCCAGCGCGGCGACGCACAGCGCTTCCAGCATGATTTCAAGGTGATGATCGATCACCTGAACACCATGATGGAAGTCGCCGACAGCAATCTCGGCCAGCTCTCGCAGCTGCTGCAGTCGATCGCAGCCGGGGACCTCACCGCGCGCATGGACGGGCAGTTCAACGGCGTGTTCGCACGGATGCGTGACGATGCCAATGCCACCGTCACCCAGCTGACCCGCATCGTTGGCCAGATCCAGGCCAGCGCCTCCAGCATCACCCTGGCCGCCGGCGAAATCGCCTCGGGCAACAACGACCTGTCGCGCCGCACCGAACAGCAGGCCGCCAACCTGGAAGAAACCGCCGCCTCGATGGAGGAACTGACCTCCACCGTGCGCCAGAATGCCGAGCACGCCCGCCAGGCCAACCAGCTCGCCATCGGTGCCCATGGCGTCGCCTCCCAGGGCGGCGAAGTGGTCGGCCAGGTGGTCACCACCATGTCCGCCATCGAAGCCTCCTCGAAGAAGATCGCCGAGATCATCAGCGTCATCGACGGCATCGCCTTCCAGACCAACATCCTGGCCCTGAACGCCGCGGTCGAGGCCGCCCGCGCCGGTGAACAGGGCCGCGGCTTTGCGGTGGTCGCCAGCGAAGTGCGCACCCTCGCCCAGCGCTCGGCCGCCGCCGCCAAGGAGATCAAGGGCCTGATCGACGACTCGGTGGGCAAGGTCGCCGATGGTTCTGCGCTGGTGCACAAGGCCGGCGCCACCATGGGCGAGATCGTTGCCTCGGTGCAGCGCGTAACCGACATCATGGCCGAGATTTCCGCGGCCTCGCAGGAACAGAGCGCCGGCATCGAGCAGGTCAACCAGACCGTGGTGCAGATGGACGAGACCACCCAGCAGAACGCCGCGCTGGTGGAGGAAGCCACCGCCGCTGCACGGGCGATGGAGGAACAGGC
>NZ_JAODZG010000075.1:0-8105 GCF_029835135.1 Stenotrophomonas sp. GD04145
ATCCATGTCGAAGATCGAAGTTTCCTCCGCCACCATGACGCCGCGCGAGATCGTGCAGGAGCTGGACCGGCACATCGTTGGCCAGCATGACGCCAAGCGCGCCGTGGCCATCGCCCTGCGCAACCGCTGGCGCCGCATGCAGCTGCCGGCCGAGCTGCGCAACGAGGTCATGCCGAAGAACATCCTGATGATCGGCCCGACCGGCGTCGGCAAGACCGAGATCGCGCGTCGCCTGGCCACGCTGGCCAATGCGCCGTTCGTGAAGGTCGAAGCGACCCGTTTCACCGAGGTCGGCTACGTCGGCAAGGACGTCGAACAGATCATCCGCGATCTGGCCGATACCGCGGTCAAGCTGTACCGCGAGCAGGCCAAGGTGCGCGTGCGCACCCAGGCCGAAGAACGTGCCGAAGACCGCATTCTCGATGCGCTGCTGCCACGCCGCAGCGGCGGCATCGGTTTCGACCCGGAAGTGGCGCGCAACGAGCCGTCGGCACAGGACAACGAAACCCGCATCAAGTTCCGCAAGATGCTGCGCAATGGTGAGCTGGACGAGCGCGAGATTGAACTGGATCTGGCCGCCAACGTCAGCATGGACATCATGACGCCGCCGGGCATGGAGGAGATGGGCCAGCAGCTGAAGTCCATGTTCGCCAATCTCGGCGGTGGTGCCAAGGCGCACAAGCGCACCTTGACCATCAAGGCGGCACGCCCGCTGCTGCTGGAGGAAGAAGCCGGCAAGCTGGTCAACGAGGACGATATCCGCACTGCGGCGATCGAAGCCTGCGAGCAGCATGGCATCGTCTTCATCGACGAGATCGACAAGGTTGCCAAGCGCGGTGACAACGTGGGTGGTGGCGACGTCTCGCGTGAAGGCGTGCAGCGCGATCTGCTGCCGCTGGTGGAAGGCTCGAACGTGTCGACCAAGTACGGCACGATCAAGACCGACCATATCCTGTTCATCGCTTCCGGTGCCTTCCATCTGGCCAAGCCGAGCGATCTGATTCCGGAGCTGCAGGGTCGTTTCCCGATCCGCGTGGAACTGGGCGCGCTGAGCAAGGGTGATTTCGTGCGCATCCTGACCGAGCCGAAGGCGGCGCTGACCAAGCAGTACGAAGCGCTGCTGGCCACCGAAGGCGTCAAGGTCAGCTTCACTGCCGACGCCATCGACCGCCTGGCCGAGATCGCCTTCCAGGTGAACGAGCGCCAGGAGAACATCGGTGCCCGCCGCCTGCATACGGTACTGGAGCGCCTGCTGGATTCGCTCAGCTACGAAGCGCCTGACCGTGATGGCGAGACCCTGGCCATCGACAGCGCCTACGTCGATGCGCATCTGGGTGAACTGGTGCAGGATCCGGACCTGAGCCGCTACATCCTGTAACGCAGAAGGCCGCCGAAAGGCGGCCTTCTTGTTTGAGGGATCCGACCCCTGTGCGCTCAGGCCTCCGGCAACGGCGCAGGTACGGTGCCCGGCTCGAACACGCCTTCCCTCACGTAGGCGGCCAGGGTCATGTCCAGCGCGAGCATGCCGTCGCGCTTGAGATCCATCAGATCCGGCTCGACCATCGCGCCATGCAGCACCCCCAGCACGGTCGCGTGCAGCATGCGCGCGGCGATCTTCGGGTCGGCGCCTTCGCGCAGCTGGCCCAGCGCCTGCGCGCGTCGCAGCGCACGCTCCATCCGGTCCAGCGCATCGCGGAAACCGGCCTGCTGGAGTTCGGTCAGCACCTTGGTATCGGCCGAAGCATCGCTGCGCAGCATGATCTCCATGGTCTTGCGCAGGCGCTCGTCTTCGGACAGCTCGATGAAGGAATGGATCATCACCGCGCGCAGATCATGCACCGGCGTATCGCGCTGCTCGGTGGAGGTGCGCTCCAGTTCCTGCATGAAAGGCAGGTGCACCCGTTCGATGATCGCGGTCAGCACCTCGCCCTTGTTCTTGAAGTGCCAGTACACGGCGCCGCGGGTATAGCCGGCGCGGGCACCGATCATCTCCAGCGTGGTACGGGCCACGCCATGTTCATGGAAGCAGGCTTCGGCGGCGTCAAGGATGCCTTCCCGGGTTGCCTGGGTGTCCTCTTTGGTCTTGCGGGCCATGGGTACGAGTACGGGTGAAACGTGGCTGAATTGTACCTGTTTACAAACAAACACGCATGTATGTATATTTCCCCTCCATCGTTCCCGTCGTGTGCGTGGCTGTCCGGTTCCGGTACCCATGCCTGCCCGGGTGGGCGTTGTTCGACAGGCCTCAACCCGTTCCCGGGAAGCGTCCGCCGTATCAGCGCCTGCTGAGATTCTTCCCTCCAAGAGCCTTCCCCATGTTGCTGAGCCGAATCCGACCCTTTGCGCTGTCGCTGGCCATCGCCACGACCGTGGCCGCCTGTGGCGGCGAACCCCAGGCCCCCGAACAGGGGCCCGGCCAGGTCAGCGTGGTCACGCTGAAGTCCGAGACCGTGGGCCTGACCCGCGAGTTGCCGGGCCGGACCAATGCCTTCCTGGTGGCCGAAGTCCGTCCGCAGGTCAGCGGCATCGTGGCCAAGCGCCTGTTTACCGAGGGCGGCATGGTCAAGGCCGGCGAGCCGTTGTACCAGCTGGATGACGCCAGCTACCGCGCCCAGGCCAACAGTGCCCGCGCACAGCTGGCCCGCGCCGAAGCCACGGCCAACGCCGCGCGCCTGAGTGCCAAGCGCATCACCGAGCTGGCCAAGGTCGATGCGGTCAGCCAGCAGGATCTGGAAAACGCCGTAGCCGCGCAGAAGCAGGCCGAGGCCGATGTCGGCGCCGCCCGGGCTTCGCTGGATTCGGCCAACGTCACGCTGGGCTACGCCCGCATCACCGCGCCCATCAGCGGCCGCATCGGCAAGTCCAGCGTCACCCAGGGGGCGCTGGTGAACGCCGGCCAGTCCGACGCCCTGGCCACAGTGCAGCAGCTGGATCCGATCTATGTCGACCTCACCCAGTCCTCGGCCGAGCTGCTGCAGCTGCGCCGCGAGCTGGCCGCCGGTCGCCTGCAGGACAACCAGCAGACGCCGGTCAGCATCCTGCTGGAAGACGGCAGCGCTTTCGAGCACAAGGGCACGCTGGAGTTCTCCGAAGTCAGCGTCGATCCAGCCACCGGCAGCTTCGGCCTGCGGGTCAAGGTGGAAAACCCCGATGGCCTGCTGATGCCGGGCATGTACGTGCGCGCAGTGATCGGTGGCGGCGTGCGCAGCGACGCGGTGCTGGTGCCGATGCAGGGCATCGCCCGCGATGCCAAGGGTGACACCACGGCGATGGTGGTCGGCAAGGACAGCAAGGTCGAAGTCCGCCCGGTCAAGGTCAGCCGCACCATCGGCGACAAGTGGCTGGTCGAGGACGGGTTGAAGCCCGGCGACAAGGTCATCGTCGAAGGCCTGCAGAAGATCGGCCCCGGCATGCCGGTCAACGCCACCGAAAAGGGCGCCGCACCGGCCAAGCCGGCCGCTGCCCCGCCTGCGGCTCCGGCCGGCGACGCGAAGTAAGCGGAGAATTCCATGGCACGCTTTTTCATCGATCGACCCATCTTCGCGTGGGTCATCGCCATCATCATCATGCTCGCCGGCGGCCTGGCCCTGTTCAAGCTGCCGGTCTCGATGTATCCCAACGTCGCTCCGCCGGCGGTGGAAATCAGCGCCACCTACCCGGGTGCCTCGGCCAAAGTGGTCGAAGACTCGGTGACGCAGATCATCGAGCAGAACATGAAGGGGCTTGATGGCCTGATCTACTTCTCCTCCAACAGCTCGGCCAACGGCCAGGCGACCATCACCCTGACCTTCGAGAGCGGTACCAATCCGGACATCGCGCAGGTGCAGGTGCAGAACAAGCTGCAGCTGGCCATGCCGCTGCTGCCGCAGGAAGTGCAGCGGCAGGGCATCAACGTGGCCAAGTCCAGCTCGGGCTTCCTGAACGTGATCGCCTTCGTCTCCGAAGACGGCAGCATGGATGCCAACGACATCGCCGATTACGTCGGCTCCAATGTCGTCGATCGCCTGAGCCGAGTCCCGGGCGTGGGCAACATCCAGGTCTTCGGCGGCAAGTACGCCATGCGCATCTGGCTGGACCCGAACAAGCTGCATACCTACGGCCTGTCGGTGCCGGAAGTGACCGCAGCGATCCAGGCACAGAACGCACAGGTGGCGATCGGCCAGCTGGGCGGCGCGCCCTCGGTCAAGGGCCAGCAGCTCAACGCCACGATCAATGCGCAGTCGCGCCTGCAGACGCCGGAGCAGTTCCGCAACATCGTCGTGCGCGGCGCGCAGGACGGTGCCGAACTGCGCCTGGGTGATGTCGCCCGCGTCGAGCTGGGCGCGGAGTCCTACGACTTCGTCACCCGCTACAACGGCCAGCCGGCCAGCGGCCTGGCCGTCACCCTGGCCACCGGCGCCAATGCGCTCGACACCGCCGCCGGCGTGGATGCTGCGCTGGACGACCTGAAGAACTTCTTCCCGGCCGGCCTGAAGGCCGAGATTCCGTACGACACCACGCCGTTCGTACGCGTGTCGATCAAGGGCGTCGTGCAGACCCTGATCGAAGCGATCGTGCTGGTGTTCGTGGTGATGTACCTGTTCCTGCAGAATTTCCGTGCCACCCTGATCCCGACCATCGCCGTTCCGGTGGTGCTGCTGGGCACGTTCGGCGTACTGGCGATGCTGGGCTTCTCGGTGAACATGCTGACCATGTTCGCGATGGTGCTGGCGATCGGCCTGCTGGTGGACGACGCCATCGTGGTGGTGGAGAACGTCGAGCGCATCATGTCCGAGGAGGGCCTGTCGCCGCTGGAGGCCACCCGCAAGTCGATGGGACAGATCACCGGTGCACTGGTCGGCATCGGCCTGGTGCTGTCGGCGGTCTTCGTGCCGATGGCCTTCATGAGTGGCTCCACCGGCGTGATCTACCGGCAGTTCTCGGCCACGATCGTTTCGGCGATGGCCCTGTCGGTGCTGGTCGCGATCGTACTGACCCCGGCGCTGTGCGCCACCCTGCTCAAGCCGCTGAAGAAGGGCGAGCATCATGTCGCCCACCGCGGCCTGGCCGGTCGCTTCTTCAACGGCTTCAACCGGGGGTTCGACCGCACCAGCGAAAGCTACCAGCGTGGTGTACGCGGCATCCTGAACCGTCCGTGGCGCTTCATGGGCATCGTCGCCGCGCTGTTCGTGCTGATGGCGGTTCTGTTCATGCGCCTGCCCAGCTCGTTCCTGCCCAATGAAGACCAGGGCGTGCTGATGGCGCTGGTGCAGGCCCCGGTCGGCGCCACCCAGGAACGTACCCTGGAATCGATCGCGGCACTGGAGAATCACTTCCTGGAGAACGAGAAGGCGGCGGTCGAGTCGGTGTTCTCGGTGCAGGGCTTCAGCTTCGCCGGCATGGGCCAGAACGCGGGCATGGCCTTCGTCAAGCTGAAGGACTGGAGCGAGCGTGACGCCGACAACGGCGTGATGCCGATCACCGGCCGCGCCATGGCTGCGCTGGGTGGGATCAAGGACGCCTTCATCTTCGCCTTCCCGCCGCCGGCGATCCCGGAGCTGGGTACCGCTTCGGGCTACACCTTCTTCCTGAAGGACAACAGCGGCCAGGGCCACGATGCGCTGGTGGCCGCGCGTGACCAGCTGCTCGGCCTGGCGGCCGGCAACAAGAAGCTGGCCAACGTCCGCCCGAACGGCCAGGAAGACACGCCGCAGTTCCGCATCGACATCGACGTGGCCAAGGCAACGTCGCTGGGGCTGTCGATCGCCCAGGTCAATACCACCCTGGCGACCGCGTGGGGCAGCGCGTACATCGATGATTTCGTCGATCGTGGCCGCGTCAAGCGCGTGTTCGTGCAGGCCGACCAGCCGTTCCGCATGGTACCGGAGGACTTCGATCTCTGGTCGGTGAAGAACGACAAGGGCGAGATGGTTCCGTTCAGCGCCTTCGCCAGCAAGCACTGGGACTACGGCTCGCCGCGCCTGGAGCGCTACAACGGCGTGTCGGCAATGGAAATCCAGGGCGAACCGGCCCCGGGAGTCGCCTCCGGTGACGCCATGGCCGAGATCGAGCAGCTGGCCAAGCAGCTGCCGGCGGGCTTCGGCATCGAGTGGACCGCGATGTCCTACCAGGAACGCCAGGCCGGCTCGCAGACCCCGCTGCTGTACACGCTGTCGCTGATGATCGTGTTCCTGTGCCTGGCCGCGATGTACGAAAGCTGGAGTGTTCCGACCGCCGTGCTGCTGGCCGCCCCGCTGGGTATCCTCGGCGCGGTGCTGGCCAACACCTTCAAGGGCCTGGAGCGCGACATCTACTTCCAGGTGGCGATGCTGACCACGGTGGGCCTGACCAGCAAGAACGCGATCCTGATCGTCGAGTTCGCCAAGGAAAACCTGGAGAAGGGGGCCGGCCTGATCGAATCGATCATGCATGCCGTGCGCGATCGCCTGCGTCCCATCGTGATGACCTCGCTTGCATTCGGCATGGGCGTGGTGCCGCTGGCGATCTCCACCGGTGCCGGTTCCGGCGCCAAGCAGGCCATCGGCATCGGCGTGCTGGGCGGCATGATCGTCGGCACCGCGCTGGGCGTGTTCTTCGTGCCGCTGTTCTTCGTGGTGGTGCAGCGCGTGTTCAAACGCAGGACCGCCGAGTGATGGAATCCGGCAGCGCCGGGCCATGCCCGGCGGATGCCTTACCACGTAGCTGCCGGGAACGGCCCGGCGCTACCACCGTGACCCCCAAGGTGTCGCCATGAAATTCTCTTCTCTTGCTGTATCCCTGGCCGCCGTGCTCCTGGTCGCCGGCTGCTCCACCCTCACGCCGAAGGACACGGCCGTTGCCCCGGCGATTCCTGCGCAATGGCCGGCAGAGGCCACGCAGGGCCAGGCTGCCGATGTGGCCACGCTGGGCTGGCGTGACTTCTTCAGCGATCCACGCCTGCAGCAGGTGATCGGCCAGGCGCTGGACAACAACCGCGACCTGCGCGTGGCCGTGCTCAATGTCGAGCGCGCACGCGGCCAGTACCGGGTGCAGCGCGCCGACCGCGTGCCGGGTGTGGCCATCACCGGGCAGATGGAGCGCACGGGTACGGATGCGGGAGTCACCGAGCAGTTCACTGCCGGCGTCGGCGTGGCCGAATTCGAGCTGGACCTGTTCGGTCGCGTACGCAACCTCAGCGAAGCAGCACTGCAGCAGTACTTCGCCATCGCTGCCAACCGCCGTAATGCACAGCTGAGCCTGGTGGCCGAGACGGCAACGGCGTGGCTGACCTACGGCGCCGACAGCCAGCAGCTGAAGATCGCCGAAGCGACGCTGAAGACCTATGAGGATTCACTGCGCCTGGCAGAAGCACGCCATGAACGTGGCGGCAGTTCAGCACTGGAACTGACCCAGACCCGCACCCTGGTCGAAACCGCGCGCACCGACGCCGCACGCCTGCGCGGCCAGCTCGCGCAGGACCGCAATGCCCTGGCGCTGCTGGCCGGTGGCCAGGTCGACCCGGCTCTGCTGCCGGATGGCATCGAGCCGCAATTGCTGGCACTGGCCCCACCGCCGGCCGGCCTGCCCAGCGACGTGCTGTTGCTGCGCCCGGACATCATGGCGGCCGAACACCAGTTGCTGGCCGCCAACGCCAACATCGGCGCTGCCCGCGCAGCGTTCTTCCCGAGCATTTCGCTGACAGGCAGCATCGGCAGCGGATCGAATGAACTGTCGAACCTCTTCGACAGCGGCACGCGCGTGTGGAGCTTCCTGCCGAAGATCACCCTGCCGATCTTCCAGGGCGGCCGTTTGCGTGCCAATCTCGATATCGCCAATGCAGATCGTGACATTGCACTGGCGCAGTACGAGAAGGCGATCCAGAACGGCTTCCGCGAAGCGGCGGATGCACTGGCGATGAACGTCAGCCTGGATGAGCAGGTCAGCGCGCAGCAGCGTCTGGTCGACGCGGCCGAGCAGGCCAACCGGCTGTCGCAGGCGCGCTATGACGCCGGCCTGGACAGCTTCGTCAGTCTGCTCGACGCGCGTCGTACGGCCTACAGCGCGCAGCAGACGCGGCTGCAGGCGCAGCTGGCCCAGCAGGCCAACCGCATCACCCTGTACAAGGTGCTGGGCGGCGGCTGGCACGA
>NZ_JAODZG010000076.1:0-8076 GCF_029835135.1 Stenotrophomonas sp. GD04145
CAGGCGGGGACCGCCGGGGCGACCGGCGCCGGGCGCAGGGCCAGCGCGATGACCACGCCGAGCAGTGCAAACACTGCGGCGCCGTACTCCGCACGCACCAGCCCGGTCAGCGCATCCGGAGAGCCGGCAGCTGCCACGTCGGCGTTGGCCACCATCACCAGTACCGCCAGGCCCAGCGCACCGCCGATCTGCTGTGCGGTGGCCGCCATGCCCGACGCCACGCCCTGCTGCGCCGCCGGCACGCCCTGACCCGCCACGATCCACATCGCGGTCCAGGTCATGCCCTGGCCGATGCTCAACACCACCACGCCCGGCAGCAATGGCCAGAAATTCGAGGCATGCGGCAGTGCCGCCGCCACCCAGGCGATGCCGACGGCACCGGCCAGGTTGCCGATCACCAGCACCCTGCGCGCGCTCCAGCGCTGCAGCGTCCACTCGGCAAGCTGGATGCCCACGGTGCACACCGCCGTGGCCGGCAGGAATGCCAGGCCGGCCTGCAGCGGACTCCAGCCGTAGCCGTCCTGGAAGTACAGCGCCATGAAGTAGTACTGCACACCGTAGCTGCTCATGAAAGCGAAGGTCAGGCCGAGGGCGGCACGAAGGCCCGGCAGGCGCAGCAGCGCGAACTGCATCAGTGGATCGCGGCTGCGCAGCTCGATCTGCACGAACGCGAACAGGATCAGTATCGACAGCACCAGGCAGCCCAGCGTGACGGGCGCCGTCCACCCCCATTCGGGGCCTTGTACCAGCGTGGTCACCAGCAGGCTGCCACCCAGGGTCACGGTGATGCAGCCGGCCAGATCGAACGAACGGCCCTGCGGGCGCCAAGCATCGGGCGGCAGCCACGCACCGGCGGCAAGCGCGCACGCGGTGGCCAGCGGCACGATCACCGCCAGCACGGCCGGCCAGCCGAAGGCCTGGGTGAGTACGCCACCGAGCAGCGTACCCAAGGCAAGACCCACTGCACTGGCCATGCTCCAGATCGCCAGCGCGCGGTTGCGGGCCGGGCCTTCTTCATACAGCGTGTTGATCAGGGCCAGCGTTGCCGGGAACAGCAGCGCGGCACCGATGCCCTGCGCTGCGCGCGCGATGATCAACAGGCCCGCATTCGGCGCCAGCGCGCCGAGCAGCGATGCCACCGCGAACAACAGCATGCCCAGGCGGTAGAAGCGGCGGCGGCCGATCAGGTCGGCGGCACGCCCGCCCAGCAGCAGGCTGCCGCCGAAAGCCACGGTGTAGGCACTGACCACCCATTGCAGCTGCTGCGCGTTGATCTGCAGCGCGCGGCCCATGTCATGCAGCGCGACAAAGATGATGGTGGCATCCAGGGCGATGATCAGCTGGGCGGTGGCCAGCAGGGTCAGTGCCCAGCGCGGGTATTTGAGGGGAGCCATCGATGGTCTGGACTGAAGGGGGAGCGCAGTCTCATTGATGCAGCGGAATCAATAAACCCCTCACCCGCCATATCTGTCATGATTTTCTGCATGAGTGGATCATCGATGGACCTCAACGCGGTGCGCATGCTGGTGCAGGTGGCCGAAGCACGCAGCTTCACCGTCGCTGCCGGCCAGCTCGGCCTGAGCCAGTCCGGGCTGTCGCGCGCGATCAGCCGGCTCGAGGTGGACCTGGGCGTGAAGCTGCTGCAGCGGAACACGCGCAACGTGGCATTGACCCCGGATGGGCGCCAGTTTGTAGAACAGGTCGCGCCACTGCTGTGCGGACTGGAGGACGCGGAACGGCAGCTTGCCGATCGCCCCTGCACGCCGTCGGGCACGCTGAAGATCAGTGCGCCGTCGATGTTCGGCCGCAAGGTGCTGGTGCCCCTGCTGGCGCCGCTGCTGGAGCGCCATTCACAACTGCAGGTCGAAGCCGTGCTCAGCGATCGCCTGGTCGACCTGGTCGAAGAGGGGTTCGACGCCGCGCTGCGTACCGGCACCATCGCCGACCAGCGCATCGTCGCCCGGCCCCTGCGACCGCTGCGCTGGGTGACCGTCGCCAGCCCGGACTACCTCGCCCGGCGCGGTGCACCGGGCGATGTGGCCGCACTGGCGGGGCATGCCTGCCTGGCCGTGCGCAACCTGCGCAGTGGCCGCCTGGTGGACTGGCAGTTCCTTCAGGACGGCCAGCTGCGCGAGTTCACGCCACCGACGCGGATGGTGTTCGACAGCGGCGACCCATTGGTGGAAGCCGCCATCGCCGGCATCGGCATCGTGCAGGTAATGGATTTCGCCGTGGCCGACGCCTTGGCCGACGGCCGTCTGCTGCGCGTGCTGCAACCGTATGAAGGCCGCAGCCGCGAACTCTCTTTGATCTACCCACCTTCGCGCCAGCACTCGCCGAAGCTGCAGGTGCTGGCCGACGCGCTGCTTGCAGGGGACTGGTAGCACCGGGCCATGCCCGGCGAGTCAAACCGCGGCAACAGATCGCGATGCCGCCGGGCGTGGCCCGGCGCTACCGGCGGGTTACGCGAAGCTGTCCGTGGCGCGCACCAGCGCGTCGACATTCTCCGCTTCGAACGCGGAGTGGCCCGATGCCGGGGTGATTTCCAGCTTCGCCTTCGGCCACACCTTGGTCAGGTCCCAGGCATTGGCGAGCGGGCACACCACGTCGTAGCGGCCATGCACGATCACGCCCGGGATGTCGGCGATGCGGTGCGCGTCGCGCAGCAGCTGGTCTTCCACCTCGAAGAAGCCACCATTGACGAAGTAGTGGTTCTCGATACGGGCAAAGGCCAGCGCGAAATGCGGGTCTTCGTGGCTGTTGATGAAGTCGTCATCCACATGCAGGAAGCTGGTCGCACCCTCCCACACGGCCCAGGCCTTGGCTGCTTCCAGGCGGGTCGCCTCGTCTTCACTGGTCAGGCGACGGTGGAACGCCGAGATCAGGTCATGGCGTTCAACCACCGGAATGGGCTTCAGATAGTGCTCCCATGCATCGGGGAACAGGCGGTTGGCGCCTTCCTGGTAGAACCACTCCAGCTCCCAGCGGCGGAGCATGAAGATGCCGCGCAGAACCAGTTCGGTGACGCGCTGCGGATGGGTTTCGGCGTAGGCCAGCGCCAGGGTTGACCCCCAGCTACCACCGAACACCTGCCAGCGGTCGACGTTCAGATGCTCGCGCAGCCGCTCGATATCGGCGACGAGGTCCCAGGTGGTGTTGTCCACCAGATCCGCATGCGGCGTGGAACGGCCGGCACCGCGCTGGTCGAACAGGATGATGCGGTACTTCGCCGGGTCATGGAACTGGCGCATCTTGTCGCTGCAACCGCCGCCCGGACCGCCGTGCAGCATCACCACCGGCTTGCCATCCGGATTGCCGCACTGCTCGAAGTACAGCGTGTGGCGGTCGTCGACCTTCAGGGTGCCGACGTCATAGGGGGTGATGGCGGGGTACAGCGTACGCATGCTTGCAGCTCCAGGGTGATGCCCTGCCGGGGCAGGAGAACCCCCATTCTAGGCCGGTCGCCGGCCGAGGGTGACCCGATCACGCTGCTCAAGGTCCTGCTGGGTCTGCACGTCGGCGAAACCGGCCGCATCGAACAGCGTGCGGATCGCCGCGCCCTGGTCCCAGCCGTGCTCGATCAGCAGCCAGCCCGCCGGCTGCAGGTGTTCGGGCGCGCCTGCGACGATGCGGCGGATGTCGTCCAGTCCGTCGATGCCGGACGCCAGTGCGCTGGCCGGCTCGAACCGCAGGTCGCCCTGCTGCAGATGCGGGTCATCGCTGGCGATGTAGGGCGGATTGCTGGCAATCAGTGCGAAGCGCGCGCCCTGCAGCGGTGCGTACCAGTCCTGTCCGCCTTCAGCGAAACGCACGTTGCGCAGTTCATGGTGGGCGGCATTGCGCGCAGCCATGGCCAGTGCACCGGGGCTGGCATCGGTGGCCAGCACCTGTGCCAGCGGCCGCTCGCTGGCCAGGGCCAGGGCGATCGCACCACTGCCGGTCCCGAGGTCGGCCACGGACAGCGGGCGGTCCGATGGCAGGCGTTCCAGCGCCAGCTCCACCAGCAGTTCGGTTTCCGGACGCGGGATGAGGGTCGCCGCATCGACCTGCAGATCAAGCGTCCAGAACCCGCGCCGGCCGGTCAGGTAGGCCACCGGCTCACCGGCGGCGCGACGCGCCAGCAGCGCCTCGAAGGCAGCCTGCGCCGTTGCCGGCAGCGGATCGGTCGCATGGGCGAACAGCCAGCTGCGTGGACGCTCCAGCACATGCAGCAACAGCAGCTCGGCTTCGTGGCGGGCGTCGATGCCGCCCAGGCGGGCGCTGGCGTCGGCCACCACCTGGCGCAGGGAGGGTTGGGTTGGGGAAGACATTCCGCAATTGTAGAGCCGAGCCCATGCTCGGCTGCTTCTGGAACAGCCGAGCATGGGCTCGGCTCTACAAAAGCTGGAATCCGTTCAGGTTTCGCCCGCGGGCATAAGGAGGGGCTATCAGCCCTCTTCACGCGTCCCTGGCGATTTTCCTTGTCACACAGGCAGTTGCAGGATGAGGGACGCAAGGTTCAGTGCGGGCTCATGGCAATTTGATAGGCTGTATCTATCAAATAGATGCAATCAATGGATTGTTCTTATCGCAACTGAGCCGGTAACCTAGCTCCTGTCGATTCACCCACTCCCTTCACCCAGAGGAAAAATGATGTCCCTCATCAATACCCAGATCCAGCCGTTTGAAGCCAACGCCTACCACAACGGCGAGTTCATCAAGGTTTCCGATGCCAGCCTGAAGGGCCAGTGGTCCGTCCTGATCTTCATGCCGGCTGCATTCACCTTCAACTGCCCGACCGAGATCGAAGACGCCGCCGACCACTACGCCGAGTTCAAGAAGGCTGGCGCTGAGGTCTACATCGTCACCACCGACACGCACTTCTCGCACAAGGTGTGGCACGAAACCTCGCCGGCCGTCGGCAAGGCCCAGTTCCCGCTGGTCGGCGACCCGACCCACCAGCTGACCAATGCCTTCGGCGTGCACATTCCGGAAGAGGGCCTGGCCCTGCGCGGCACCTTCATCATCAATCCGGAAGGCGTGATCAAGACCCTGGAGATCCACTCCAACGAGATCGCCCGCGACGTCTCCGAGACCCTGCGCAAGCTGAAGGCCGCCCAGTTCACCGCCGCCAACCCGAACCAGGTGTGCCCGGCGAAGTGGAAGGAAGGCGAGAAGACCCTGACCCCGTCGCTGGACCTGGTCGGCAAGATCTAACGCAGCACCGGCACGCCGTGGCCCCACGCCACGGCAGGCCCATCTCCATGCCGGCGGCATCGCCGGCGTGGGGGTGAACCCAAGACAGCCATCGCCGGCCCGTCGCGGCCAGCCAGCCCCTTCCACGGTCGCTGTCTTGGGTTCACCCCTACCCCCTGCTGGTCCGCTACCTTCTACAGCGGTGCCACGCCCCCTGTTTGCCTGAAGCCAGGAGAAGACCCGATGTTGGACGCCAACCTGCAGTCGCAGCTGAAGACCTATCTGGAGCGCGTGACCCGCCCCATCCAGATCACCGCGCATGCCGACGACGGCGACAAGTCGCGGGAAATGCTGGAACTGCTGCAGACCCTGGAAAGCCTGTCCGACAGCATCTCGCTGCAGGTGCTGCGTGATGGCCAGGGCCGCGTGCCTTCGTTCGACCTGGGCACGCCCGGCCAGGACATCCACCTGACCTTCGCCGGCCTGCCGATGGGTCATGAATTCACCTCGCTGGTGCTGGCGCTGCTGCAGGTGGGCGGTCATCCGTCCAAGGCCACCGCCGAACTGATCGAGCAGGTGCAGAGCCTGGAAGGCGAGTACCGGTTCGAGACCTATTTCTCCCTGTCCTGCCAGAACTGCCCGGACGTGGTGCAGGCGCTGAACCTGGCCGCGGTGCTCAACCCGCGCATCCAGCACGTGGCCATCGACGGCGCGCTGTTCCAGGAGGAAGTGGAGAAGCGCGAGATCATGTCGGTGCCGACCGTGTATCTCAACGGTGAAGTCTTCGACCAGGGCCGGATGACGCTCGAACAGATTGTGGCCAAGCTGGATACCAACGCCAGCAAGCGCGACGCAGAGAAGATCGCCGCCAAGCAGGCCTTCGACGTGCTGGTGGTGGGCGGCGGCCCGGCTGGCGCGGCCGCAGCGATCTACGCCGCGCGCAAGGGCATCCGCACCGGCATCGCCGCCGAGCGCTTCGGCGGCCAGGTACTGGACACCATGGCCATCGAGAACTTCATCTCGGTCAAGGAGACCGAAGGCCCGAAGCTCGCCACCGCGCTGGAGCAGCATGTGCGCGAGTACGACGTGGACATCATGGATCTGCAGCGCGCCACCGCGCTGGTGCCGGCCGGCGACGATGGGCTGGTACAGGTGCAGCTGGAAAACGGCGCGGTGCTGAAGTCGCGTTCGGTGATCCTGTCCACCGGTGCGCGCTGGCGGCAGATGAATGTGCCGGGCGAAGAGCAGTACCGCAACAAGGGGGTGGCCTACTGCCCGCACTGCGATGGCCCGCTGTTCAAGGGCAAGCGCGTGGCGGTGATCGGTGGTGGCAACTCCGGCGTTGAAGCTGCCATCGATCTGGCCGGCATCGTGTCGCATGTAACCCTGCTGGAATTCGATTCCAGCCTGCGCGCCGATGAGGTGCTGCAGAAGAAGCTTCGCAGCCTCGGCAATGTGACCGTGCTGACCAGCGCCCAGACCACTGAAGTGCTGGGCGATGGCAGCCGGGTCACCGGGCTGGTCTACAAGGACCGCATCGGTGGCGACGCCCACCGCGTGGAGCTGGAAGGCATCTTCGTGCAGATCGGCCTGCTGCCCAACACCGAGTGGCTGAAGGACACCGTGGCGCTGTCGCCGCGCGGCGAGATCGTCATCGACGACCGTGGCCAGACCAGTGTGCCCGGCGTGTTCGCCGCAGGTGATTGCACGACGGTACCCTACAAGCAGATCATCATCGCCATGGGCGCCGGCTCGACCGCCGCACTGAGCGCGTTCGATCACCTGATCCGCTCGTCGGTGAGCAAGAGCAGCGGGGCCGTTGCCGAAGCTGCCTGATCCACTGCTCCCGGGTTGCCGGGAGCATTGTCAGCTGCGGGGTGACCACGCCGCCAGCCGGTCCGTTATCCCTGGGATGTGAGGATGAATCTACGCGATCTGAAGTACCTGGTAGCCCTGGCCGACCACAAGCATTTCGGTCGGGCTGCCGCGTCGTGCTTCGTCAGCCAGCCCACGTTGTCCACCCAGATCCGCAAGCTGGAAGAAGAGCTGGGCCTGCCGCTGGTCGAGCGGGCCCCCCGCAAGGTGATGCTGACGCCGGCCGGCCAGGAAGCCGCTGCACGGGCGCGGGTGATCGTGTCCGAGGTGGAGCAGCTGAAGGAAGCGGCACGGCGCAGCCGCGATCCGGAAGCCGGCACGGTGCGCCTGGGAATCTTCCCGACCCTGGGCCCGTACCTGTTGCCGCATGTGATCCCGCGCATCCGCGAACGTTTCCCGGAACTGGAACTGCTGCTGGTCGAAGAGAAGAGCGATGTACTGCTGGAGCGCCTGCGCGAAGGCAAGCTCGATGCCGCGCTGCTGGCACTGCCGGTGATCGACGATCAGCTGCACGCCGAGTTCCTGTTCGAGGAGCCGTTCCTGTTGGCCGTTTCCGGTCGCCATCCGCTCGCCCAGCGCGCCCATCTGGATGTGCAGGAACTGGCCACGCAGAAGCTGCTGCTGCTGGAAGACGGCCATTGCCTGCGCGACCAGGCGCTGGAAGTGTGCCGGCTGTTCGGCGCCAACGAGAAATCCGAGTTCCGCGCCACCAGCCTGGAAACATTGCGGCAGATGGTCGCCGCCGATGTCGGCATCACATTGCTGCCGAGCCTGTCGGTGCAGCCCCCCGTCCCGCGCTCGAACAACATCCGCCTGCTCGATTTCATCGGCGAGGGCCGGCCCAGCCGCCGTATTGCGATGGTCTGGCGCCGCAGCTCGGCGATGAATGACTTCCTGATGGAGCTGGCCAGCCAGTTCAAGCGCCTGCCGCATGCGCTGTTCACGCTGGAAGCCGCCAATGGCACGGCCGCCGATCCGGCCAGCCTTTCCGGCCCCGCGCTGAACGGCTGACGGCCCCGCGTCCCC
>NZ_JAODZG010000077.1:0-7454 GCF_029835135.1 Stenotrophomonas sp. GD04145
TGTGCAGCTGGGTGAGGCCGTGGCCCGCTTCCGCCTGGAGTCACAGAACGAAGCACCGCTACCGGCGGTGGTCGTGGCGGCGCAGCGCAGAACGCCAGCGGCAGCTCCAGCGGCCAGGCCGGCCCCCCAGCGCGTCGCACGCGCCGCGGCGGCGCAGCCGGCGCTGGCACTCGACGGCGACTGGCAGGAGTTCTGACCTCATCGGAACTGGGACGCGTCGGATTCCTGCACACTGGCAGGGATCCGACCCTCGACCGGCCCGGTCTGATCGCCGTGACTCCTCGCCGGTCGTCGCAACGCATCACAGTTCCAGCGTTGCCCCGGCCAACTGATTGAATTTTTCTTCAGGTTCAGCCGCCGCTCGCCGCTAACGGGACACGGTCCTACGCGAGCCAGCGATGCCAGCCAGCAACGACCCCGACCCGATACCGGTACAGCGTGGGCGAATGCTGGCCGGCGTGCTGCTGCTCGCTGCGTGGCTGGGATGGACCCTCGCCGCGCTGTGGGCGCAGGCCGATGCTTCACAGCCACCGGCCGGCCGCTGGCGCGCCGCGGACGTGCTGGCGCAGCTGTCGCCCGCCGTGCTTGCCGCCAGCCACCAGCATCCCCTGCTGCTGCGGCAGTCCATCGTCTGTGGCTGCGCCCCACCGGCGCGCACACCCGACGGCATCGACCTGCGGGAGGCCCGCACGCCGCTGCCCTTCGAATGGTTGGTGCTGTACCAGCAGCGCCTTGTCTATGCCGGGCCCTCCCTTCTCGACGCGGGCTGCGGCGGCCGTCCGCTCGCAGCCGCTCCACTGGTTGCGGGGCTGCTGCGCAATGCACAGGCGCCCGTGATCCTTTCCCATCATTGCCCATGCCACAAGGAGTAGCGCATGCATGCCTCCACCCGTAATACCGCCGCGCCGACCGGTCAGCCGACACCGCCTTACCTGCGCACGCTGGCCGCGGGTGCCGACCGCCTGTTCCTGCTGGTCAGTGCAGGGCTGGTCCTGGCCTCGCTGGCACTGGCCGTGCGCCATGGTCAATGGACACCGTGGCTGCTGGTCGCACTGCCCGCGCTGCTGGTCAGCGCGGTGCAGGTCCACCTGCAACCCGGCAGCCGCCTCAGCCGCTGCACGACAGCGCTGGCGTGGATGGTGCTGTCGGCCACCTTGATCCACCAGACGCACGGACAGCTGGAGACCCACTTCACGGTCATCGTGCTGATCGCACTGCTGCTGTACTACCGCGACTGGCTGCCGATCGTGGTGGCCGCCGTGGCGATTGCCGTGCATCACGTGCTGTTCTTCGCCCTGCAGACGCGCGGCCTGCCGTACCCGGTATTCGCCGCCGGCAGTGGTCTGGGCGTGCTGGTCCTGCACGCCCTGTACGTCACCATCGAGGCCGGCCTGCTGTCGGTGATGGCCGTCCAGATGCGCCGCCAGCTTCTGCTGCTCGGCCACGACCCGCAGCAACTGGCACACCTGGCACACGGCCTGGCCGACGACCAGCCCCTGCCCGAGGCGCTGCATGCCAGCCAGTTCCCGCAGGACTCGCTGGCCGCCGCCCTGGTCCAGGCCAGCGCCCGGCTGCTGCAGCGCCGCCAGCGCGAGCTGGCGGCCAGTGGCGAATCGCTGCGCATCCGCAGCGCGCTGGACGATGTCACCACCAACGTGATGATCGCCGACCGTGATCGCAACATCGTCTTCGTCAACCGTCCACTGCAGAAAATGCTGGCCGCCGCCGAAGCCGACCTGCGTCGTGACCTGCCGCAGTTCAGCGCCGCCGATCTGCTGGGCCGCAACATCGACATCTTCCACCGCAATCCGGCCCACCAGGCCACCCTGCTCGACCGCCTCACCGGCACCTACCGCACGCAGATCCGCGTCGGCGGCCGGGCCCTGCAGCTGATCGTCAATCCGATCATCGGCGACGACGAACAGCGCCAGGGATTCGTGGTGGAGTGGGCCGACCGCACAGCCGAGATCGAGGTCGAAGAAGAACTCGGCCATATCGTCGATGCCGCCGCGCAGGGCGACTTCAGCGGCCGCGTAGGAACCGCCGGCAAGGAAGGCTTCTTCCTGCAGCTGGCGGAACGCCTCAACGGCCTGCTGGATGCCAACGCACGCAGCATCGAGCAGATCTCGCAGCTGCTGTCCTCGCTCTCGCGCGGCGACCTCACCGTGCAGATGCAGGGCGACTTCCACGGCGTTTACGCCCGCATCCGCGACGATGCCAACACCACCATCGCCGAGCTGACCCGCATCGTCGGCAGCATCCAGGCAGCCTCCAGCCGCCTCACCGGCGCTGCCGCCGGACTGGCGCAGGGCAATGGCCACCTGGCCAGCCGTACCGAACAGCAGGCGGCCAGCCTGGAGGAAACCGCCGCCACCATGGAGGAGTTGACCGCGACCGTGCGCCAGAACGCGGGACATGCGCGGCAGGCCAACCAGCTGGCCACCGATGCGGCCGACATCGCCGGCGAGGGGCGCACGGTCGTCGGCCAGGTGGTCACCACCATGTCCGCCATTGAAGCCTCCTCGAAGAAGATCGCCGAGATCATCAGCGTCATCGACGGCATCGCCTTCCAGACCAACATCCTGGCCCTCAATGCCGCGGTCGAAGCCGCCCGTGCCGGTGAGCAGGGCCGCGGCTTTGCCGTGGTCGCCAGCGAAGTGCGCACCCTCGCCCAACGCTCGGCGGGTGCTGCCAAGGAGATCAAGGGCCTGATCGACGCCTCTGTCGGCAAGGTCAGCGATGGCGCCGCACTGGTGCAACAGGCCGGCAGCACCATGCAGCGGGTCGTGGCCGCGGTGCAGCAGGTGAACCAGATCATGGGCGAGATCTCCTCCGCCTCGCAGGAACAGAGCATGGGCATCGAGCAGGTGAACCAGAGCATCGCGCAGATGGACGCCAGCACCCGCCAGAACGCCACGCTGGTGGAGGCGTCCACCGCGGCCACCCACGGCATGGCCGAACAGGCACAGCTGCTGGCGGCCGCGGTAGCGCGCTTCCACCTGCACGGAGGGGACGACAATCCGGCGGTGATGCAGCGTGTGCGGCAGATCGCCGGTATCGAGGAATGATGCCTTCGGCCCATTCCTTCGATCCCGGCCCGGCCGATGGAAGGTGATGAAACTCACACTTCATAATCCGGCGCGGTGGCCGATATCCCCATCGAGCCACGCGCCGGCGCGCGCAGGCGCCCGCCCCTGACCACAGATTCCATGTCCGACGGCAACGACACAGCAGTGCACGATGTCCATGCGGCCGACGCCGCGGATGAACGCTTCCTGGTCCGTAATCCGCGCCAGCTGCGGCAGCTGCTGCGCTCGCTGATCGAGCAGCGCTCCCTGATAAACGCGCATATCGACGGCCGCGATCGCTCGTTCCCGACCGCGCTGTTGGAACTGGACGAAGACGAGGACGTGCTGCTGATCGATGGCAGCCCGCAGGAGGCGTCCAACCGGGCAGCCGAGCAGGCCGATCATGTGCTGTGTTTCGCCCAGCTTGAGCGCGTGCTGGTGCGCTTCCGTCTGCAGGGGCTGCAGCGCGTGGACAACGACGGCCATGTCGCCTTCCGCGCTGCGCTGCCAGAGGAACTGATGCATCTGCAGCGGCGCGAACTGTACCGGCTGGAAACCCCCATCACCGACTCGCCCCAGCTGCTGCTGCCGGCTGCGGACGGACGCCCCGAGGCGTTGTCGATGCGCGTGGTGGACATCAGCGGCGGTGGCCTTGCCGTCGCGGTGCCCAGCGACTGCGCCGTGTTCGGCCTGCAGCAGCGCTACGCGGCGGTGCTGTCGCTGTCGGATGGGCCGGATCTGGATATCGAACTGGTGGTCTGCAACCTGCTGCCGCAGCGCCAGCCCAACGGAACCGAAATCAAGCGCGTGGGGATGCGCTTCGACAGTCTGCCTCGCGGTGGCGACAGCGCCATCCAGCGCTACATCTTCCGGATCGACCGCCAGCGCAAGGCACGCCGGAACGGAGAGATGTAACTGGCGCCGGCCGTGGCCTGGCGCCATCCGGTCCTCACCAGCCGGGGAGGTCCTGTCACGGCCCTGCCTAAAGTCCCCCCGCGCGGGGCCGATATCGAGCCTGACACCGGGACTTCCGGCAGAACCAGGACCCCTCGATGAACGACCAGACCCGCTCCGCCGCCAGCGCCGGCGGCGAATTCCTCAGCTTCACGCTCGGCGCCGAGCATTACGGCGTGGATATCCTCAAGGTGCAGGAAATCCGCGGCTACGATGCCGTCACCCGGGTGCCGGACGCACCGGATTACATCAAGGGCGTAATCAACCTGCGCGGAACCATCGTGCCGGTGATCGACCTGCGCCTGAAGCTGCGCCTGGAGAACGCGCGCTACGACGCCTTTACCGTGATGATCGTGCTCAATGTCGATGACCGTGTGGTCGGCATCGTGGTGGACAGCGTCTCGGACGTCATCCCGCTGTCGTCCGAACAGATCCGCCCGACCCCTGAATTCGGCGCTGCGGTCGATACCCGGTTCATCTCGGGCATCGGCACCCAGGACGACCGCATGCTGATCCTGCTGGACATCGAGACCCTGCTGGACAGCGCGGACATGGGCCAGCCGGCCCTGCTCGAGGACGCCGCCGCCTGAGTCTGCGTACCGCTTCACGTTGCTGTCACGAAACCCTTCAGTTCCCTGCGGCGGTGCCGATAGGGGGACAGAGGCCGGCCGCGCGGGAACGCGTACCACCGGCAAAAAACCATCACCCTCCCGGAGAACCACCCCGATGAAGTCCCTGCTCGCGCTCGTTTCGGCTGCCGCCCTGGCCACCACCGCGTCGTCCGCCCTCGCCCAGTCCTCGGACATGATCCCGCCGGAACTGGCCCCGCGCTCGGTGGGCAAGGACGGCATGGTCTGCGGCAAGGTCGAGAAGGCCCGCTTCGCCGAAGGTTCCGAAGGCCAGCCGACGTTCCTGTACATGGGCGGCGCCTTCCCGCGCCACACCTTCTCGGCGCGCATCGCCGGTGAAAACCGCAGCAAGTTCTCGTTCCCGCTGGAAACGCTGGAAGGCAAGACCGTGTGCGTGATCGGCAAGATCCAGCGTGATGCCTCGCGCGCCGAGATCGAAGTCAGCTCGCCGGCCGGCCTGAAGCTGGCCAACATCAAGTAATCCGCTGTCCGTCGCAGTCACGCCGGTCCTGGTGCCGGCGTGGCCGCCGCCGCAACCGGGCCCGATGCCCGTGCGCGTCTGCCTTAGGAGATCGCAACGCCCATGCCTTGGATCAACAACCTGAAACTGATGCCGAAGCTGATGGTGACCTTCGGCGTCATCCTGCTGGTGATGCTGCTGCAGGGCATCGTCGCCTATCGTGGCCTGCATTCGCTGAACAACGTCACCACCGAGTTGGCCGGTTCGCGCATGGAAAGCATCCGCCTGGCCGGCGAGATGCGCGGCATGCTCGGCGAGTACCGCAACAGTGCCTACCAGCAGCTGATCCGTGCCAGCGATGACGTCAAGGCCGACGCGCGCAAGCAGGCTGCCGCGCTGCGTACCAGCATGGACAGTTCCATCAAGGACTATCCGAAGCTGGTGGACAACGCCCAGCAGAAGAAGCTGTTCGACACCTTCGCCAAGGACTGGAAGGACGCCCTGGCCTCCTACGACAGCGTCACCGAGATGCTGGAACTGGACCTGCCGGACGACGCCATCGATACCTTCGTCGGCGAGACCCGCACCAAGCACCGCAAGGCCGCCGCGGCGCTGGAAGCCCTGATTGCCGAAGACAACCGCCTCGCACGCGCCTCGCGCGAACAGGCCGAATCCACCTATGCCGCTTCGTCCGTCCTGACCGTGATCGCCCTGCTGGGTGGCGCCGCGCTCGGCCTGGTGCTGGTGTGGCTGTTCGCCCGCGCCCTCGTCGGCAGCGTGCGTGGTGCCGTCTCGGTGGCCAATGATGTCGCCGGCGGCAAGCTCGACGGTCACATCGATGTCAGCCGCCAGGATGAAGTGGGCGAACTGATGCAGGCCATGCAGCGCATGCAGCGTGATCTGCGTGAGCGCATCGAGACCGACCAGGCCATCGCCCGTGAGAACCTGCGCATCCGGACCGCGCTGGATTACAGTTCGACCGGCGTCTACCTGACCGATGCCAACAACACCATCGTCTACAGCAACCGTGCCCTGCAGCAGACGTTGAGCCAGTACCAGGACGATGTGCGCCGCGACCTGCCTGACTTCGATGCGCAGGACTCGCTGATCGGCAAGCCGGTCACGGTGCTGGAACACCGTGGCGAGATGGACCCGTCCCTGCTGGCGAACCTCAAGCAGCACGGCGTGGCCCGTCGCCCGATGCAGTACGGCGATGCCCAGTTCGCCCAGGTCGTGTCGACCATCCGCAACGAGGACGGCGACACCGTCGGCTGCGTGGTGGAATGGCGTGACCGTACCCAGGAAGCGCAGGTCGAGGCCGAAGTGGCCCGGGTGATCGCCCGCGCCGCCGCCGGCGACCTGTCCGGCCGGATCGAAACCAGCGACAAGGAAGGTTTCTTCCTGCAGCTGGCCCAGCAGATCAACGGCCTGCTCGACGCCAACGCCGGCAGCATCGAACAGATTTCCGGCCTGCTCGCCGCGCTGTCGCAGGGTGACCTCACCGTGCGCATGCATGGCGACTACCAGGGCGTATTCGCTCGCATGCGTGACGATGCCAATGCCACTGCCGCGCAGCTGAGCGAGATCGTCACCCGCATCAAGCAGTCCAGCCGGGCAATCAGTACTGCCGCCGGCGAGATCGCCTCGGGCAACAACGACCTGTCGCGCCGCACCGAACAGCAGGCCGCCAACCTGGAAGAAACCGCCGCCTCGATGGAGGAGCTGACCTCCACCGTGCGCCAGAACGCCGAGCACGCCCGCCAGGCCAACCAGCTCGCCATCGGTGCCCATGGCGTCGCCTCCCAGGGCGGCGAAGTGGTCGGCCAGGTGGTCACCACCATGTCCGCCATCGAAGCTTCCTCGAAGAAGATCGCCGAGATCATCAGCGTCATCGACGGCATCGCCTTCCAGACCAACATCCTGGCCCTCAACGCCGCGGTCGAGGCCGCCCGTGCCGGTGAACAGGGCCGCGGCTTTGCGGTGGTCGCCAGCGAAGTACGCACCCTCGCCCAGCGCTCGGCCGCTGCCGCCAAGGAGATCAAGGGCCTGATCGATGACTCGGTGGGCAAGGTCGCCGATGGTTCTGCACTGGTGCACAAGGCCGGGGCCACCATGGGCGAGATCGTCGCCTCGGTGCAGCGCGTGACCGACATCATGGCCGAGATCTCTGCGGCCTCGCAGGAACAGAGCGCCGGCATCGAGCAGGTCAACCAGACCGTGGTGCAGATGGACGAGACCACCCAGCAGAATGCCGCGCTGGTGGAGGAAGCCACCGCCGCTGCGCGGGCCATGGAGGAACAGGCAGGCCATCTGAGTGAAGCGGTGTCCATCTTCGTGCTCGAT
>NZ_JAODZG010000078.1:0-6549 GCF_029835135.1 Stenotrophomonas sp. GD04145
ATACCCAGGGCGCGTGCGCGAGTGGCGCGCCGACGCCGGCCCCGACGATCCCGCACGGCTGCGCGCCTGGTCCGGCCCCGGCAGCGACGATGCGCCCTTCGATCCGCAGCTGGCCGGGGAGGCGCCACCCGCGCTGGGCTATCGGCCGCTGACCGGTGGGCTGCCGGCGGCCGGGCCGGGCGCGGCCGACATGATGCGCTGGCAGGCACTGGGCCGGGGCCGCATCGGTGTCGTCACCGTGGCCGACAGCTGGCAGCTGCCGCTGGCGGGCCGGGCCGATCTGCACGGCGAGTTGTGGAGTGCCTGGGCCGCCGCACTGGCCCGTCCGCCCGGCGCGGCCGTGGCTGGCTTCCGCGGCGAGGCGCGGGTCGGCGAGCGCGTGGCGCTGTGCGACCTGGCGCCCGGCGCGCGCGTGGTGGCGCCCGATGGCCGCGCGATCCTCCCCGTGCCCGATCCGGCCGCCGACGGCTGCGCCGGCCTGTGGCCGCGCGCGCCCGGCTGGCACCGCGTCGACGGCGGCGACGTGCTGTGGGTGCGTGGCGTCGACGATGCGCCCGGCATGCAGGCGGCCGCGCTGCAGGCCGGGACCCGACGGCTCGCGGGCGCCGGCGCCGGCGCGCAGACGCCGCCGCCCCGTGCGGTGCCTGCCGTCGTCTGGTTCTTCGCCTGCCTGCTGGTCACCGCGCTGCTGTGGGCGCTGCACCGCATGCGGCGCGGGCGCGGCGGCGTCGCTCCCATCGCCTGAGTGCGCCACCCGCGCTGCGGACACGGCCTGTTCACAGATCCGTGACGGGACTTCGGCGACCCTAGGCGTCCTGCCGCACGTCGGCCTGCCCGGGGTGTGTGGCGTTGCGAGTCCGTGTCCTGTTGTTACTGAGCGTGCTGCTGGCGGCCTGCAGCGATGCGCCCGACGCCCCGCCGCCGCCGCGCCCGGTGATCGTCCAGCTGGTCGAAAGCGCGTCCGCCGACCGCACGCTGCGCCTGCCCGGGCGTGTGGAGGCCGCCGAAGGCACCGAACTCGCGTTCCAGGCTGATGGCCGCATCACCCGGTATCGGGTGAGCGACGGCGAACGGGTCGAACGCGGCCAGGTCCTGGCCGAACTCGACGACACCGACTACCGCCTGCAACTGGGCGAGGCCGAGGTCGCCCTGCGGACCGCCGAGGCCGATGTCGCCCGCCGCCGCGGCCTGCGCGACGAAGGCATCCTCGCGCCGGCCGCGGTGGAACAGGCCGAGGCGCAGCTGGCGAGTACGCGCGCGAACCGCGATGCCGCGGCGCGCCAGGTGGGATTCACCCGGCTGCGCGCGCCGTACGCGGGCGTGGTGGTGCGCCGCCTCGCCGCGGCCGGCGTGGTGGTGCCGGCCGGCGAACCGGTGCTGCGGATGCAGGATGCGGACTTGATCGAGGTCGTCGTCGACGTGCCCGAGCGCGACGCCGCGCGCCTGGCGTTCGGTCCCGCACTCGTCGCCCGCGGTCGCGTGCTCGCGTTGCCCGAACTGCCGCCGATGGTCCTGGCCTACCGTGAACATGCGACCGCGCCGGATGCGCAGTCACGCAGCTATCGGCTGGCGTTGCGCGGTACGCCGCCGCCGGGTGCCAACGTGCTGCCCGGCATGGCGGTGCAGGTGGCGATCGAAGACCCGGCGCCCGCCACGCTCGCGGCCGGCCAGCACCGTGTGCCGGCGAGCGCGGTGCTGAGCGCGGCCGACGGGCAGGCGGTGGTGTGGACGGTGGGCGAGGACGGCGCCGCGCAGCCGGTGCCGGTGCGGGTGCACGCGATCGAGGGCACGCAGGCGCGCATCGAAGGCGAACTTGCGCCATCGGCGCAGGTGGTCGTCGCCGGTGCACGCCTGCTGCAGGCCGGGCAGATCGTCGAACCGCGCATCCGGCGCTGACCCGGCATGGAGATCGCGCGTTACGCCATCCGCCACCCGGTCAATGTCTGGCTGCTGATCCTCGCCTGCCTGGTCGGCGGCGTGTTCGCCTATTTCAATCTCGAGCGGCTGGAAGACCCCGAGTTCACGATCAAGGAAGCGGTCGTGACCACGATCTACCCCGGCGCCAGCGCCGAACAGGTGGAGCGCGAAGTCAGCGACGTGCTCGAAAGCGCGGTCCAGCAGCTCACCCAGCTCAAGCAGGTGCGCACGACGTCGCGGCCCGGCTATTCCGAGCTGCGGGTGGAGATCCTCGAGCGCTATTCCAGCGAGGAGATTCCGCAGATCTGGGACGAGCTGCGGCGCAAGATCAACGACACCGCGGCCAGTCTGCCGCCCGGTGCGCAGGCGCCGGTGGTCAACGACGATTTCGGCGATGTCTTCGGCCTGTACTACGCGATGACCGGCGACGGCCTCACCCGCACCGAGCTGCACGAGGCCGCCAAGACCCTGCGCCGCGGCCTGCTGCCGGTGGAGGGCGTGGGCAAGGTCGAGATCGCCGGCGCGATCGAGGAACGGTTCGTCGTCGAGATTCCGCAGGCGCGCCTCGCCGCGCTGCGCATCGCGCCCGAGGAGATCGCCGGCGCACTGGCCGATGCGGAAACCGAACTGCACGCCGGTGGGCTGCGCAGCGAGGACCTGTACCTGCGCGTCGCGCCCGGCGGCGCCTTCGATACGCTGCAGGCCCTGCGCACGTTGCCGGTGGGGCGCGGCGATGCGCGGGTGACCCTCGGCGACATCGCGCAGATCCGCCGCGAGTTCGCCGAGCGGCCGGCCCAGATCATCCGCCACGACGGGCGCGAGGCGCTGACCATCGGCGTCGCCGGCCTGCCGTCGGTGAACATCGTCGACGTGGGCGAGGCCGTCGACGCGGCCCTGGCGCGGCTCGAGCCGACCCTGCCGCTCGGCGTCGAACTGCATCCGATCTACCAGCAGGCCGATGTCGTCGACGCGGCGGTGACCAGCTTCGCGATCAACGTGGCGATGTCACTGGGCATCGTGATCGGCGTGCTGTGTCTGGTGATGGGCTGGCGCGCCGGCGTGATCATCGGCAGCGTGCTGCTGCTGACTGTCGGCGGCACGCTGCTGGCGATGTATCTGCTGGGCCTGCAGCTCGAACGCGTGTCGCTGGCGGCGCTGGTGATCGCGATGGGCATGCTGGTCGACAACGCTGTGGTGATCTGCGACGGCATGCAGGTGCGGCTGCGCCAGGGGCACTCGGCGATGCGCGCGGCGCGCGAGTCGGTCCGGCTGACGCAATGGTCGCTGCTCGGCGCGACCATCATCGGCATCCTCGCGTTCGCCGGCATCGGCCTGTCGCAGGACACCACCGGTGAATTCCTGTTCTCGCTGTTCTCGGTGATCCTGATCTCGCTGCTGCTCAGCTGGGTGCTGGCGATCACCGTGGTGCCGCTGCTGGGCTACTGGTGGCTGGCGTCGAAGGACGCGCGCGAGCGCGACGACGAAGACGGACGCGACGGCGACGGCGATGCGGGCGACAGCCCCTACCGGGGCAGGTTCTACGACCGCTTTCGCGGCGTGCTCGATGCGCGACTCGGTCGTGCCGGCCTGACCGTGACCCTGGCGACACTGCTGACCATCGGCTGCGTCGTCGGATTCGGCTTCCTGCCGCAGTCGTTCTTTCCGCCCGCGTCCACGCCGATGGCCTTCGTCGACATCAACACCCGCCAGGGCAGCGACATCCGCGCCACCGACGCCGCGGTGCGCGAGGTCGAGGACTATCTGGCCCAGGAGTTCCCCGAGGTGCTCAGCCGGGTCGCGTTCGTGGGGCAGGGCGCGTCGCGCTTCATGCTGACCTACGCGCCGGCGATGCCCGACAGCGCGTTCGCGCAGGTCATCCTGCTGGTCGACGACGCCGACGTGCTCGAGGACATGCTCACGCGCCTCAATCGCGAAGCCGCAGAGCGCTTCCCCGAGCTGCGCGTGCACGCGGCGCGGCTGATGTTCGGCGGCGCGTCCGAGGCGCGCGTCGAGGCGCGCTTCAGCGGTCCCTCGGGCGAGACGCTGCGCGAGATCGCGGCGCGTGCCGAGGCCATTTTCCGCGACACGCCGATGCTCGAGAACGTGCACCACGACTGGGGCGAACGCGAGCTCGTGCTGCGGCCGCGGCTGGATCTGCAGCGCATGGCCGAGGCCGGACTCGGTCGACAGGACATCGCCCAGGCGCTGACCATGGCCACCGAAGGCGTGCCGCTGGCGGTGCTGCGCGAGGGCGATGCGCAGCGCCAGGTGCTGCTGCGCGCGCCGGACGACGAGCGCCCTGCGCCGGAGGGGTTGCTCGATCGCCTCGCCTGGAGCGCGGGCGCGACGGCCTACGTCCCGATCGCCCAGGTGGCCGATCGCGTCGACGTGGTGCAGGAGGACGCCGCGATCCAGCGCCGCGATCGCGTGCGCACCATCGCCGTGCAGGCCGAGCCGGTGGTCGGCGTGGAGGCGAGCGACGCCCACGCCGACATCCGCGAGGCGATCGAAGCCATGCCGTTGCCGCCCGGCTACACCCTGACCTGGGGCGGCGAATTCGAGAGTTCCGGCGATGCGCAGACGGCCCTGATGCGCACGCTGCTGCTGCCGTATCTGGGCATGATCCTGGTGACCGTGCTGCTGTTTTCCCGCGTGCGCCAGCCGGTGGTGATCTGGCTGGTGGTGCCGATGTCGATCTGCGGCGTGACCATCGGGCTGGCGATCTCCGGCCAGCCGTTCGGCTTCGTGGCGCTGCTCGGTCTGCTCAGCCTGACCGGCCTGCTGCTCAAGAACGCGATCGTGCTGGTGGAGGAGATCGACCGCCGGATGGCCGAAGGCGGCAATGGCCGCGCCGCGATCGTCGAAGCGACGACGAGCCGCCTGGTGCCGGTGACGATGGCGGCCGGCACCACGGTGCTGGGCATGGTGCCGCTGCTGTTCGACGATCTGTTCGCATCGCTGGCCGTGACGATCATGGGCGGTCTGGCGTTCGCGACCGTGCTCACCCTGGTCGTCGTGCCGTGCCTGTACCTGCTGGTCTTCAAGGTGCCGCGCGACGACGACCGCAGAACCGCGGAGGCACGCGCATGAAGATCTCCAGGCTCGGTGTCCTCGCGGCCGCGCTCGCGCTCGCCGCCTGCAGCACGCCGCCGGTGCGCGAGCGGCCGCCGCTGCCGGCGGCCTACTACGCGCCCGCGGGTGATGCTGCGCGGCCGGCCGATCCGGCGGCGCTCGCATACTGGTGGCGCCAGTTCGACGATCCGCTGCTGGCGGAACTGGTCGAGACCGCGCTGGTCCGCAGTCTCGACCAGCAGGCGGCGCTGGCCCAGCTGCGCATCGCACGCGCGCAACTGCGGCAATCCCGCGCGGCGCTGCTGCCGCGGCTCGATCTCGGCGGTCAGGCCAGCCGCCAGATCATCAATACCGATGCGCTGGCCGACACGCCGCTGGGCGAGGAATTCGATGTCGGCGGCGACGTCAATTTCGACACCTGGCAGCTGGCGCTGCAGGCCGAGTGGGAAGTGGATCTGTTCGGCGCGAACCGGCTGCGCCGCGATGGGGCCGGGCGCCAGGTGCAATCGGCCGAGGCACAGCTGGTGGCGGTGCGCCTGGGCGTCGCATCCAATCTCGCGCAGGGCTACGTGCAGGCGCGCGCGCTGCTCGCCCAGCGTGCACTGCTCGACGAAGGCGTGCGCATCGCGCGTGAGGCCGAGCGTGTCGCCGACGGGCGCTTCCGGCTGGGCGAGGTCACCCGACTGGATGTGGAAGCCGCCGGCGCGCAGCGCGCGGCGCTCGAAGCGCAGCGCGGCGACATCGACGCCGGTCTCGCCGAAACCGCGTTCGCGCTGGATACGCTGATCGACCGGCCGCACGGAACGGTGCTGCAGCGCCTGGGCGACGGCACGCGCGTGCCGATGGCCGATGCCGGGATTCCGCGCGGACAGCCGATGGATCTGTTGCGCCGACGACCCGACGTCATCGCCGCGGTCGCCGGGCTGGAGGCCGCCGAACTGGCGGCGCTGGCCAGCCGCCGCGACCTGTTCCCCAAGCTGGGGGTCAGCGCGGCGCTCGGGCGCAGCGGGGTCGCGATCGGCGATCTGTCCGGTGCTTCGGACCTGCGCTCGCTCGCCGCGCAGCTCGGGTTTCCGTGGCTGGACTTCGGCGCCAGCCGCGCGGCGATCGATCTCGCCGACGCGCAGGCCGACGCCGGCTTCGTCGAGCTGCGCCAGGCGCTGGCCACCGCATTGCAGGAGGTCGAGACCGCGACCGCCCAGCTCGCCGCGCGCGGGGCGCAGCGCGCCGCCCGTGGGGAAGCGCTGTCACGCGCCGAACGCACCCGGGCGATGGCCCGACGCACCTACGAGGTGGGCCTGGCCAATCTCGCCGACCTGCTCGATGCCGAGCGCGCATGGCTCGATGCACGCCAGCAGGCGCTCGACACCGAGCGCGCCGTCGCATTGGCACAGATCGCGCTCTACACCGCGCTGGGCGGTGGCTGGCGTGCGCCGGACGCCGCCGCGCCGCAGGAGGCCGCGGTACGCGACACCATCGAGTCCGTGCCCGATCGCATCCGCGCACCCGCGTCGCCCGCTGGCGATTGAGTCGCCGAGAGGCGGGCGCCCGGATGCGTGC
>NZ_JAODZG010000079.1:0-6272 GCF_029835135.1 Stenotrophomonas sp. GD04145
CGCCATGCGCTGCATCGATTCGTCCGATTCCGGATCGGCCGCGACTTCGGTCACCGGCCGCCAGGCCAGGTCCAGCGATTCCTCGCTGAGCACGAAGTCCTCGCCCCCCAGCGCCCGGATCACGAAGCGCACGTCGTAGTGCCAATGCCCCGGCACGTCCCCGCGTTCGGGGATCCAATGCTTGTCCAGGTCGAAGATCGCCGGATCGTCCAGCACCAGCCCGGACAGCCCCGACTCCTCCTCTGCCTCCTTCAGCGCCACCCGGGCCAGGTCGCGGTCGCCGTCGGCGTGGCCGCCCAGCTGCAGCCAGCGCTGCAGCTTGCGGTGGTGGGTCAGCAGCAGGCGCTGGCCATCGGCGCTGACCAGCCAGCAGCTGGCGGTGAAGTGGCCGGCCAACCGCTCGCGCCGGAACGGATCTTCCGGATCGTCCAGCAATGTGCCGAATTCGGCAGCCAGGGCGTCGTGGGCGGGCTCGAGGCGCGCATGGTCCCGCAGCAGACTGCGCAGGCGATCATCAAGCGCGGCAAGGGTTTCGGCGGTGTGGCTCATGAATGGGGGTGGTTCGGAAAAATACTGTTCATTATCGCCGCTCATTGTTGCGATTGCGCTTGTGCGTTGGCTTCAGCTTTGGCTAAGGTACAGCGGGCCGTTCGCGCGGCCTTCACCATTCAGGGCTGCCGGCAACGTATCGACGGCCCCCAAACCGATCATTAGGGAAGTACTGCATGCTGAAAGCTCTGTTGAGGGTCAAGCCGGTGCAACCGGCCGGGCACGTCGATGCCGGCGAACCCATCGAAGGCAGCCTGGACGGCGAAGCCACGCTGAAACGGACCCTCACGGCGAAACACCTGATCCTGCTTGGCGTAGGGGCGGTGATCGGTGCAGGCATCTTCGTACTGACCGGTCAGGCCGCGGCCAACCACGCCGGCCCGGCAGTGATGCTGTCGTTCGTCTTCGCCGGCATCGCATGTGCACTCGCCGGCCTGTGCTACGCCGAGTTCGCCGCGATGATGCCGGTATCGGGCAGCGCCTACTCCTACTCCTACGCCACGCTCGGCGAGGGCATGGCCTGGTTCATCGGCTGGTGTCTGGTACTGGAGTACCTGTTCGCCTCGGCCTCGGTCGCGGTGGGCTGGTCGGCCTACCTGATCAGTTTCATCACCACCACGCTGCACATGCCGTTCCCTGACGCACTCAGTGCGGCACCGATCGCATGGACCGGCAGCGAGTTCATCTCTTCCGGCAAGCTGTTCAACCTGCCGGCGGTCCTGATCGTCGCTGCGGTCTCGGGCCTGCTGTATGTCGGCGTGACCCAGTCGGCCTTCGTCAACGCCATCATCGTGGCCATCAAGGTCACCGTGATCTGCCTGTTCATCGGCTTCGGCGCCGCCCACATCGATCCGGCCAACTGGCAGCCCTTCATTCCGGAAAACACCGGCGTATCCGGCGAGTTCGGCTGGAGCGGCGTGTTCCGTGCCGCCACCATCGTGTTCTTCGCCTATATCGGCTTCGACGCGGTTTCCACCGCAGCCGGCGAAACCAAGGACCCGCAGCGCAACATGCCGATCGGCCTGCTCGGGTCGCTGGCCGTGTGCACCCTCGTCTACATCATCGTCTGCGCCGTGCTGACCGGCATGATGCCGTATCACCTGCTGGGCACCGACAAGCCCGTGGCCACCGCGCTGGAGCCCTATGCCAGCCTGTCCTGGCTGAAGACCGCAGTCGAGATCGGCGCCATCGCCGGCCTGTCCTCGGTGGTGCTGGTGATGATGATGGGCCAGACCCGCATCGCCTACACGATCTCCCGCGACGGCCTGCTGCCGAAGTTCTTCGGCAAGGTCCATGCCCGCTTCCGCACCCCGTACTGGGCCACGATCGTGGTCGGTGTGATCGCTGCGGCACTGGCCGGCCTGATGCCGCTGAACGTGCTGGGCGAACTGGTCTCGATGGGTACCCTGCTGGCGTTCGCGACCGTATGCATCGGCGTGCTGGTTCTGCGCTACACCCGTCCGGAGCTGCATCGTCCGTTCCGCGTCCCGGTGGTGTGGATCATCTGCCCGCTGGGCGCGGCGGCCTGCCTGTTCCTGTTCTGGCAGGCCTTCGTGGTGCACTGGCATCTGTTCGTCGGCTGGACCGTGCTGGGCCTGCTGATCTACTTCGGCTACGGCATGCGCAACAGCAAGCTGGCCAAGTCCGCCTGAACCTGCGGGCCGGCCCTGCGCCGGCCCGTCTGCTCCTGCCAGTGTTTCCGCCCGCGCACCCACCCGGCGCGCATCGACAAGATCCCCACACATGTTCAAGCAACTCTGGGCCACCAAGCACCCGCATGCCGCCCATGAAGACGCCAATGGCCTGAGCCTGCGCCGCCACCTCGGACCCTGGGGGTTGACCGCCCTGGGCATCGGCGCAGTGATCGGCGGCGGCATCTTCGTCATCACCGGGCAGGCCGCAGCCAACCATGCCGGCCCGGCCATCATGCTGTCCTTCGTGCTGGCCGCCATCTGCTGCGCGTTCTGCGCCATGGCCTACGCCGAGTTCGCCTCGATGGTGCCGGTCTCGGGCAGCGCCTATACCTATACCTATGCCACCTTCGGCGAGCTCTCGGCCTGGTTCATCGGCTGGATGCTGGTGCTGGAGTACGGCGTGTCCGCCTCGGCAGTGGCGGTCAGCTGGACCGGCTACTTCCTGAGCCTGCTCAGTCACTTCGACATCCACCTGCCGGCCGCGCTGGTGAGCGCACCGCTGGACGGGCAGCTGCGCCCGACCGGCGCGGTCGCCAACCTGCCGGCGGCCATCCTGGTGCTGCTGCTGACCTGGCTGTGCTACGTGGGAATCAGCAAGTCCTCGGCCATGAACATGGCCATGGTGGTGCTCAAGACCGGCCTGATCGTGCTGGTGATCGTGGTTGGCTGGAAGTACGTCGATCCGGCCAACTGGACCCCGTTCATTCCGGAGAACCAGGGGCCCGGCAAGTACGGCATGGAGGGCGTGCTGCGCGGCGCTGCCATGGTGTTCTTCGCCTATATCGGTTTCGAGGCGGTCTCGGTGGCGGCACAGGAGTCACACCGTCCGCAGCGCGACATGCCGATCGGCATGATGCTCTCGCTGGTGGTCTGCACGGTGCTGTACATCGCCATGGCGGCCGTCATGACCGGCCTGGTGCCGTACACCCTGCTCGGCACCGATGAGCCGGTGGTCACCGCCGTCGCGGCGCATCCCCAGCTGGGCTGGCTGCGGGTGGTGGTGGAAATCGGGGCACTGGTCGGCCTTTCTTCGGTCGTACTGGTGATGGTGATCGCGCAGCCGCGCATCTTCATGATCATGGGTCGCGATGGCCTGCTGCCGCCCGTGTTCACCCGGATCCATCCGAAGTACCGCACTCCGCATATCAATACGGTCATCACCGGAATCGGCATCGCCCTGCTGGCTGCGCTGTTCCCGCTGGACGTGCTCGGCGAACTGACCTCGATGGGCACGCTGATCGCCTTCGCGGCGGTGTGTGCGGGCGTGCTGATCCTGCGCCGCACCCAACCGGACCTGCCGCGCCCGTTCCGCATGCCGATGGCGTGGCTGATCTGCAGCCTGGGCGTGCTCAGCTGCCTGGCGCTGCTGTCGGCGATGACGATGCACAACTGGATGCTGATGGGCGTGTGGACGTTCTTCGGGTTCGTGATCTATTTCTGCTACGGCTTCCGGCACAGCCGCCTGCGGGTGAAGTAAGGGGTTCTGCATTGCAGGGCCTGCGGCCCTGCACCCGCCGTTGAAGCCGGAGCAACGGCAACGGCAACAGCAACAGCGGGGCCGAGGGTTTGGCGGGACGGGTTGGGTTCGCGGGGGACGCCGTGAATCCATCCCTGGAGGCTTGGCCGCGGCATCCATGCCGCGGACACCCCCGCGAACCCAACCCGCCCCACCTCCGACAGTCTCCTGGCGCGTCTGGTTGGTCCACGTCTTGCGTGGATGAATTCGTCCAGGGAATGAATTTTCGTAGGTCGATGAATCCTCTGTAGAGCGGAGCCATGCTCCGCTCCGAGCAAGCGCAGCGAAGCGACCCGCTTTTCGCTTTTCCTTCTTCACTCCGTGGCTGACGCGCACGGAACCTGTCCGTGGCCGGGCGGGTGGGTTGTGCAGGGGTGTCCGCGGCAGGGATGCCGCGGCCAAGCCCCCAAGAATGGGTTTACGGCGTCCCCTGCACAGCCCACCCGCCCGGCCAAAGCAAGAAATCCCGCCCGGCGAGACAGCCACGAGGGGCTCAGCCGTTGGCCGAATCCAGTAAAATCGCCCGCATGAACGCCGCCCCCCTCCCCTACGACACCGCGCGCCTGAGCGAGCTCGCCCAGCTGCTGATCGACAACGTCCGCGAACTGGCCCAGGCCGGCTGGACCCCGGCCACCAGCAGCAACTTCTCCCATCGGCTCGACGACCGCCATGCGGCAATCACCGTCTCCGGCAAGGACAAGGGGCGGCTGATCGAGGACGACATCATGGTCGTGGACTTCGATGGCCAGGCCGTCGGCCGTCCCCTGCGCCCGTCCGCCGAGACGCTGCTGCACACGCAGCTGTACCGGCGTTTCCCGGAAGTCGGCTGCGTCCTGCACACGCATTCGCCGGTGCAGACCGTCGCCTCGCGCCTGTATGCACCGCAGGGGCACATCCGCCTGGAAGGCTATGAGCTGCTGAAAGCCTTTGCCGGCAACAGCACGCACGAGATGGCCATCGACGTTCCGGTGTTCGCCAACACCCAGGACATGAACGTGCTGTCGGCCCAGGTCGAGGATCTGCTGGACCGCCAGACGCTGTGGGGCTACCTGATCGATGGCCACGGCCTGTACGCCTGGGGCCGCGACATGGCCGAAGCGCGCCGCCACCTTGAGGCATTCGAGTTCCTGCTGCACTGCGAACTGGAACTGCGCAGGCTGCGTGGCTGAGCAGATTCCAAACCGCAATCTGCGCCCGCCCGCCACCCTGCTACCCTGTCCTCCCCCCGAGACGTTCAAGCTGCCGCCATGAGCCGACTGCGCATCTACGACGACACCCGCCCCGAATCCCCGCTGCTGGACAGCCAGGACGGCGCCATCATCGCTGCCGAGCTGCAGAAGATCGGCGTGACCTTCGAGCGCTGGCAGGCCACCGCACCGGTCGCGCCGGGCGCCAGCCAGGACGAGGTGTTCGCCGCTTACCGCGCCGACATCGATCGCCTGGTCGCCGAACGCGGCTTCAAGAGCGTGGATGTGGCGTCGATCGCGCCGGACAATCCCAACCGCGCCGAGCTGCGCAGGAAGTTCCTCGACGAGCACTTCCACAAGGAAGACGAAGTGCGCTTCTTCGTTGCCGGCTCGGGGCTGTTCACCCTGCACGTGGGTGACAAGGTCTACGAGATCGAATGCGTGAAGGACGACCTGATCGCCGTGCCCGACGGCACCACGCACTGGTTCGACATGGGCGAGGAGCCGAGTTTCGTGGCCATCCGCTTCTTCACCGAGCCGGATGGCTGGGTCGGCCACTTCACCGGCACCGACATCGCGCAGAAATTCCCCCGTTACGTTCCGACCCAGGCATCCTGATCCATGCAGCCCCGCGTCATCCTGACCGACATCGAAGGCACCACCAGCAGCATCTCGTTCGTCAAGAACGTGCTGTTCCCCTATGCGCGCCAGGCGCTGCCCGGCTTCGTGGCCGAGCATGGCCAGCGACCGGACGTGCGCCGCTGGCTGGACACGGTGGCCAGCGAAATCGGCGGCGCCTGCCAGGACAGCGTGGTCGCCGAGACCCTGCAGGGCTGGATCGACCAGGACCGCAAGCACACGGCGCTGAAGGCGCTGCAGGGCCTGATCTGGGACGCCGGCTATCGCCGTGGCGACTACACCGCGCACTTCTATCCGGAAGTGGCGCCGGTGCTGAAGGGATGGCATGCCTCGGGCCTGCCGCTGTACGTCTACTCCTCCGGTTCGGTGCCGGCGCAGAAGCTGTTTTTCGGTTTCAGCGACGCGGGCGATCTCAGCCCGCTGGTGTCAGGCTGGTTCGACACCGAGATCGGCGGCAAGCGTGAGGCCGACAGTTACCGCCGCATCGTCCAGTCCATCGGCGTGCCGGCAGGCGAGATCCTGTTCCTGTCCGACGTGGTGGAAGAGCTTGATGCCGCGCGCGAGGCGGGTCTGCAGACCCGCCTGCTGGACCGTCTGGACGACTACCCGATGCCGCGCGTCGGCGACGCCGCCCACGGTCACCAGCGGGTCGAGAACTTCCAGCAGATCCAGCTGTAACACGATCCC